>NZ_JBEXLC010000093.1:0-34648 GCF_040609795.1 Nocardia sp. NPDC004604 | reverse complement strand
GCGCCACGAGGGCCCTGGAGACCGGGGCATACGAGGCGGGCCCGCGGCGCCCCGCCGCCGCCCGGTCCCGCTACCCCCCCCCCCGCCCCGCCGCGCGGGCCGCCCAGCGCTACCTGGTGGACATCCTCGGCAACGGGGTCGATCTGCGTGCCCGGTTCCAGGAAGCGCTCGAGGTCGTGGTCGAGGCGATGGCCACCGAGGAGTGGGAGGAGAAGTTCCGCAATGACGGCTGGCGCGCCCAGGCCCGGCTGGAAGAGCTCGGATTGGGAGCCTGAACAGCCGATTTGGGAAACGTGGCCGGTCTGTCATAAGCTATCCCAGCTCCCAACGGACAGCCGTTGAAGCCGATCCGGAGAAATCCGGGGCGAGCCCCCTTCGTCTAGCGGCCTAGGACGCCGCCCTTTCAAGGCGGTAGCGCGGGTTCGAATCCCGTAGGGGGTACGGTCTTCGGATCGTTGGAAGTAACGCAAGGCCCTGTGGCGCAGTTGGTTAGCGCGCCGCCCTGTCACGGCGGAGGTCGCGGGTTCGAGTCCCGTCAGGGTCGCAAGTGAGCGCCGGAGCAATCCGGCGTTTCGCGTATGGCATTCACCACGGGTGCCTGCGGCCAGGTAGCTCAGTTGGTACGAGCGTCCGCCTGAAAAGCGGAAGGTCGCCGGTTCGATCCCGGCCCTGGCCACCAAATCCCCTCGACATATCACCTGTTCGGGGGGATTTTCGCGTCTGTACCCCGCGGAGGCATCCGCCCGGTGTTGACCGCGGTTGACCGTTGAAAGCCGGGGCTTAGTACGTGGAGTGCACGCTCGAATTGTGATGATCGTCTCTCTGTGTTCGCTCATCGATAGCCGAGGTTCGTCGTTGCGGTCGATCGGATAAGGCCCGGGCGTTCGATGGGTGGGTTCGATGTCGTGTCATACTCGAATGTATGTTCGATAGGCGCTCGTGGGATGTGTGGCGTCCGTTCTCGCCGCCGCGTCCGGTGTACGTCGACATCGATCGCGTGCTTCCGGCCGATGGTGTGCCTGCGGGTAAGCCGGTGTCGGATCGGGTGCGCAAAGCAGGGCTGCGGCTGGCTGGTCGGATGGCTGCGGAGCAACGTGCGTGGTACCGGTTGGTTGATGGCCGGTGGGTCGCGAGTCTTCAGGTGCCGGTCCCGGATGGCGCCGGGTGGATCTTCCTGGACTTCATCGCCTCGGCCGATGCGATCTCCCCTCGCGAGGACGGAACAGTCTTACCCGAGCGTCCGTCGAATCAGTGGGGCCAGCCTCGCCGGTATTGAAGTCACAGGCAACCCCTGGAAGGGCGTGAACAGCATGAACACCGTTAGCGTCGACGCTGTGTTGTTCGATCTCGACGGAACGCTGATCGATCACCAGTCGGCCGCTGCGGCAGCGGTCACTGCAACTTTCCTCGGGAACCCCGAGCCAACATGTCGGACTCGCCGCCGCCTTGCCCTACGTCACGATCTCCAGCGAGGCCGGTGTAGCCAAACCCGACGGGCGAATCTTCGCCGCAGCCTGCGACCAGCTCGGACTTGATCCGTCGCGAGTGGCTTACATCGGAGACCGACTCCACACCGACGCCGAGGCGGCAACCCGAGCCGGCATGCGTGGGGTCTGGCTCGACCGAGAGCGCATCGGGGCCGTCACGCCCGTTCCGCGCGGCACCACCCTCACCGAACTACCGCCGCTACTCACCGGACCAACCAGGCATTCGGACAGTTCCAATATCTGACGTCACCATTTCGGATCTCCGGGAGATCGCCAGTGTGGGAGACAAGCTTTCGAAGCATCTTCGGTCCCCTTCTGATCTCGCTCCCCATCACGATCCGTCCACGCCAAGCTCGGCGATCGAAAGATGGAACTCCGACGCGGAGACCAGTGAGCACCACAGGCTTGGCGGGTTTCCGGCATATTGCGTCAACATACCGGCACCGCGCAGCACCGAGGTCCGGCGACCATGGGGTATGCCAACAAACCAACCAACGTTCGAAGCGGACGAGAACACCGCCGTGGTGATCGTGGGAGCGGGAATCGCCGGGCATCGGTGGACCTCGATGTCCAGGGCATCCCTCGATGTGCCCGGAGCGTAAACCGAGCAACCCTGCCAAGAAGTTTGAGCGCTAGAGGAGTTCGCTATCGAAAATTTGTTCGATCAGCGGTAGTCTCCGGTTATGCCGGACCTTTCTCGCCTCGACCGGGCACGGACGAACCTCGAACAGGTTCGCGGGCAACTCCTCGACGCCGCCGCATTCGGCAAGCATCTGACTCCCGAGCAGTTGGAGAACGCGGCCGGAAAGATCGGCGAGGGGATGCGGATCTACGTCGAGGCGACGCAGGGCGCGCTCACGGATAGATCACCGGTCCGCACCGACTGCGCATGAGCCGGGATGGCCGGAAATCTCGGTGCGGTGATCATGGTGGTGCAATGCTGGGGGCATGGCGGAGAAGTGGTACTACTGCTTGAAGCATCAGCGGGCCGAGAACGGGAAGCAGTGCTGGTTCCGGGATCGGATGGGGCCCTACCCGGATCAGCGGACGGCCGAGCGGGCCTTGGAGATCGTGCATGCGCGCAATGCTCGCGAGGATGCCCAGGATCGGGATTGGCGCGACGGGCAGAAGTGAGGGCGCGTCAGGGGTGGTGTGGGGCAACTGATTTCATCCCAGGAGTGGGGCGGCGGGCCGGAGTACCCGGGCGGTAGGTGGTGCGATCTGCGAGGTAGTCGGCATGTCGCCGGAAAACGGGCGGTGACGGGAGCCCGTATGCGCTCAGGAGCTCTTTAGGTCGATCAAGTACGGTTCTTTGCAATCAGACGAATGCTCGGGGTCCTGTCGTGGGTCAGCGGGCTGGAACAGGTGAGCAGGGAGGGCGACCCTTGAGGGTTACCGTTGTTGTGCCGACCTACAACGAGCGGGAAAATCTGCCGGTTGCGGTGGAGCGGCTGACGGCGCTGCCGGTGCCCGACCTGCATGTGCTCGTGGTGGATGACAATTCGCCGGACGGTACCGGTGAGGTCGCCGACAAGTTGGCGGCGGAGCTGCCGAACGTGGTCGGCGTGCTGCACCGAACCGAGAAGAACGGATTGGGCCGCGCCTACGTGGCCGGGATCACCCGGGCGCTGGACGAGGGCGCCGATGTGGTGATCCAGATGGACGCCGACCTGTCACATCCGGCCGAGGTCATTCCGGCGATGCTGGAGAAGCTGAACACCACCGATGCCGGTGTCGTACTCGGTTCGCGCTATGTGCCCGGCGGGTCGACCGCCGAGGAATGGAAGTGGTACCGCAAGGCGCTGTCGGCGTGGGCCAACTTCTATGTGAACCTGATCCTGCGGATCGGTGTGAAGGATGCGACCGCCGGATTCAAGGCTTGGCGGGCCGACACCCTGCGCGCCATCGACGTGGCCTCGATTCGCAGCAACGGGTACTCGTTCCAGGTCGAGATGAACTACCGGACCGTGCAGAAGGGCATTGCGATCGCGGAGGTTCCGATCCGGTTCGAGGAGCGCACCCTCGGCGCCTCCAAGATGAGCCTCAAGGTGCAGCTGGAATCGGCGCTGATGCCGTGGAAGCTGCTGTTCGGCCGAGCGGTCTAGTCCGGCGCGGGCCAGTTCAGCAGGGTGTCGAGGTAGCGCTGACGGACCGCTTCGACCTGGTCGTCCATATCGTTCGGATCCCAGCCGCTGACGTCGATCGGGTCGAGGATGGCGACATCCACCATGCCCTTGCGCGCGACCATCGAATTGCGCCAGTTGACCTCGCCCGCATTGCGGATCACCACCGGGATCATCGGCACCCCGGCCTGGATCGCGATGTGGAAAGCGCCCTTCTTGAACGGGCCGATACCCGGCGTATACGATCGGGTCCCTTCGGGCGCGACCACGATCGACAATCCATCGCGCAATGTCCCCACCACCGGGGCGAGGGCCGCCTTGGCCTGTGTGGTGTTCGCACGGTCGATAAAGGTGACACCGACGAACCGCATCAGCGGACCGAAAATCGGATTCTTGGTCAGCTCCTTCTTGCCGATTCCCGTCACACCACCCCCGAGCACCTTGGGCAGGATGATGACGTCGAATTGGCTCTGATGGTTGAACAGGAAGACAGCGGGCCGCGGCGCACGGGCGTGCTCCGCACCGGTGACCCGCAGCCGGATCCCGGTCGCCGCCAGCGTCGCGCCGGTCCCACAGGCCATCAGCGCATCGGCCATCTGCCGCCGCTGATGGGTGTACGACTTGGTCAGCACGCCGAATAGCGCCCCGCCCAGCAGTCCGGCGAATCCGGCGATGGTGCGCAGATAGTCACTCGGGCGTGGCGGTTGCCGAGGACGGAAGGTCGCGATCGGCCAATGCTGTTCGGCGGCGGCGATATCGAGCTTGCGATCGGGATTCACCGCGACCGGATATCCGACCACCGATAGCAACGGCAGATCGGCGATGCTGTCGGCGTAGGCGTAGCTGTGGGTGATATCCAGGCCGTGTGCCGCGGCGAATTCGCGGACCGCATCGGCTTTGCCACTGCGCCACAGCGTTCTGCCCTCGGCGTATCCGGTCAGTACGCCCTCGGTCGTCGCCATTCGGGTGTACAGCACATAGTCGATACCGAGTGCGGCCGCGGCGGGCTCGACCTGGAACCGGGTCAGCGCGGTGACCAGTACCACGGTGTGCCCCGCGGCCTCGTGCGTGCGGATCAGCTGCCACGCTTCGGGATACAGATGTCCGTAGATGGTGCGCCGGAACAGCCGCTCGCCCAATTGCTCCAGTTCGGCCTCCGGATGGTCGGCCAGTGTGCGCTCGGCCTGCTGTAGAAACCGACCGTATTCGCCGTCGGTGAGCCCGTCGCGGATACCGTCGAGCAGTGTGTTCGCGGGGGCTCTGTCGCGCTGGAGTATCCGCCGCCACCAAGGCGGACGTGCGAAACCGTCCACCACGGTGCCACCGAAATCGAAGACCGCGGCGATCTGCGGTCCCTGCGGTCCGGATCGGATCGCGGCAATCGCCGTCGCCAGATCCGCTGGGGTCGCTCGGTGCTGCGACTCCGCGGTATTCGATGACTCCATCAGGCCCCCAGCCCGGGCCGATTCGACGGATCGAGTGCGGCGGCCTGCGAGATCAGGGCGGCGATGGTGCGCAGCTGATCGGCGAACTCGATTCTGTGCCGAGTCAATTCGGCCCTGCGCTTGGCCGAATCACGACTCACCGGAGCCAGCAGGCCGCGGTTGTCCGCGAGTTTCAGTGCGCTGGTGAACAGTTCGGTGGAGACCGACTCCGGACTGTGCAGCCGCTGCTGCAACAGCATCTGTTTGCCGACCGCGACGCATTCGTCGATGAATTCCTTGCGGTCGATCTGCTCGGCGTTATCGCGGGCCGCCAGCCGCTCGGCCACCACCAGCTGCGCGTTGACGAACGGGCGCAGCGCACGGTGGGCCATCATGAATCCGGAGGCGGTGAGCTTGTCCAGAATGTCCACTCCGAGCGTGTCCTCGGCGGTGTGGGCATACCAATCCGGATCGACCAGCAGCATCTCCGCGGTCATCTGCGCCGAGAATTCGGCCCGCTCCGGGAAGAAGAATTCGAACTTCAGCAGATCGCGCAGTTCGAAGGCCTCGTCCCAGCCGGCCCGCAGCTGATCCGGTGCCTGCTTCTCCAGCCCTGCCAGGATGGACAATTCGAGGATGGCGCGGTTGATGAACCAGTGCACCGCGCTATTGCGATAGAACGCGGCCTCCAGATGCGCACCCGCTTCGATCGAGTAGACCGGTTCCAGTCCACCGCGATACACCGTGACGACCCTGGCCAGCGACAGCTGCTCGAGCACGACCGCCAGGCTCTGTTCATCGCGCAATGCCGCCAGCTCGCCGCGCGGCAGATCGCGCTTCTCGATATAGCCCAGCACCGGGGCCAGCACGGCGCGCACCTCGCCGAGGGTGAGCGCGCGCTCGTGCACACCGAGCAGCGCCAGCGTGACCAGCGCGTTGACGGTGATCGGCGTGACCTCGTTGATGCCGACGGCGACCTCGAAGGCCAACCGCTGCACCGCCTTTCGCTCCAGCTCCGCGACATGCTCGGACTCCGCCGTCGCGGTCGGCTGGGTCGCGAACCGCTCGGCGCCGTGCAGCGGAATCGTCACCGGCGGCGGGGTGAGCGGATCACCGTATGCCGCGAGGCGATCGCGCGCCGACAGCGGCGCGCCGAAGCGTACATAGACGTGTCCGGCCGAATGCTGTTGGCTGCGTACATAACGCGCCAGCCAGGCCAGCCCCTCCGGCTTCTTGGTCCCGCCCACCTGCTCGGTCGCGATGGCGCCGAGTTCGTTGAGCCGCTCATAGGTGATCGAGACCGGGACGAGCAGGACATCGTCGATCCGATTCGAACGGACCGCGGCGGCAAGGTAGTTCAGCAGTCCGTAGCGCGGTGGACGGAGCTTCCCGGTGCGCGTCCGGCCGCCCTCGAAGTACCACTCCATATTGAATCGCTTGGACAGCAGATAGGCGAAGTACTCCTCGACCACCGCCTTGTAGACCTCGTCGTCACCGAAGCTGCGGCGAATGAAGACGGTGCCGGTGCGCCGGGCGATCGGTCCCATTGGCCAGAAGCTCAGATTCGCGCCGCCGATCACATGATTCGGCGGGAAGTCATTGCGGGCCAGCACATCACCGAGGACGAACGCATCGACATACGACCGGTGCGAAGGCAGGAAGACCAGCGGATAGCTCCGGTTGAGCGCGCGCAGTCCGTCCAGACCGGTGTCGTCGGAGTCCACCTTCCAGGTCGAGGCGTGGACCGGGCGCATCGCCTGGGTGAACAGATCCGTGACCAGCCTGCTCTGCGCGGCGACGAGTTCGCGCAGCGCCTTCTCCGCCCGCCGGTACACCTCATGCGGACTGGCGCCGAGCTGATCGGCGATGAATTCGAGACGGCGCAGGAATTCCGGGGAGTCCAGGATCTCCTCGGCCACCAGCCGCGGCACCTTGTACCGGTCGCCGATGACGGAGCGTTCCGCGCGTTCCAGCGCGACCACCGCCGCGCGCACAATGGCGCGGGCGAACGGCTCGGTGGAGCCCTTGACCAGCAATGCCGCCGCCTCCGGATTATTGGCGCGCAGCTCGCTGAGCAGGGCGGGCTGACCGGTGAGCACCACGTGCCGGTCCGGCTCGCCGACCAACCGGCGCTGTGCGAGGCGGTTCGGCTTGCGTGGATTGGTCAGCAGGGCCAGGTCGGCGAAGGTGATGCGCCGGACCCCGTCGCGCTCGGGCGGTAGCCACAGCACCCGGATCGGCACCACGAGTGGATCGTCGCGCCGTCCGACCAGCCGAGCGCCGATCGCGCCCGCGTCCAGATCTAACTGGGTGACGGGTGCATCGATGCCGAGTTCGTGCTCGAGCCCGCCGTCGGCGAGCCAGGCGCCGACGAGTTCGCGTTCCACTCCGGAGCCCGCGTCGATGAGCGCCACCACCGATCCGGGTGCGGTCGCTCGAGCCGGAGCGGGCGAATCCCCGCGGTGATCGATCATGCTTTTCCTCCGCAACTGCCGATCCCCCTATTCAAGCCCGCCAGGGGATTCCGCGCAGGAACTCCGGCGGGCGAGTCGGCCGCGAGCCCGGTGGGCGGCGGCAGACACGATGGTTTCGATCGCTGCCGATGGTGATCATTAACTAGGCTGCGCGCATGGATTGGGCGTTACGCGCATGCGGCTGGCACGGCCACTACACCTACGCGCCGGACGAGCAGGATCTGGCGGAGCGTCTGCATGTGCAGACCGTGGCGGGGGTTGCGTGGCGGTGTCTGCGCTGCGGCACCTTCGTACCGGGCGAACCGGTCGGCTCCGGGCCCGCCGATCATGCGCCGGAGGTGCCGCGCGGGCGACTGCTGCGCGACCGCTGGCTGATGCGGGCGCTCGCGATCGAGCGGGTGGTACGCGGATTGCTGTTGGTGGTGGCCGCGCTCGCCGTCTTCAAGTTCCGTTCCTCGCGCGAGACCATGCGGGCCGACTTCGAACGGGATCTGCCGCTGCTGCGGCCGCTGGCCGATCAGATCGGGTGGGATATCGACCGATCCAAGATCGTGCATCTGATCGATCAAGCGTTCTCGCTGTCGAATACGACGCTGCTGTGGGTGGGCATCGGCGTCCTGTGCTACGCGGCGCTGCAGGCCATCGAGGCGGTCGGGCTGTGGTTGGTCAAGCGCTGGGGCGAATATTTCGCAGTCATCGCGACCAGCATCTTCCTGCCGTTGGAGATCTACGAATTGACCGAGAAGATCACCGTGCTGCGCATCGGCGCGCTGTTGATCAATATCGCCGCGGTGGTCTGGCTGGTCTACAGCAAGCGCCTGTTCGGCCTGCGCGGCGGCGGGGCGGCCTACCACGCGGAGCACAGTACGGAGAGTCTGTTGAGTGTCGAGCGTGCTGCGCTCGCGCTGCCTGCGGAGTAACGGTTTTCGCGGTCGTCGCTGTGGCCGTCGGGCGCTAGCGATCTAGGCAGGTAATGCTAACCTTATTTATCAAAGTTAGGTCAGCATAACCTTGGAGGATCGTTGTCGACCACGGAGCGCTTGCGCGTTGAGTATGTGACCGATCCGGCGGCAGCGATGTCCCGGCTGGCGGCTGCCGAGCGCTTCGGCGAATACGTGGTGTACGAGCGGCCCGGCGAATGGGTATTCGCAGCCGACCCCCTGGGCGGCGTTGAACTCGACGCGAATGAATTGCGCGTGAGTTGGGACGGGCGCGTTACGGCCGGTGCGTGGGAGGGCAGTCCGGCCAGTGTCATCGACCGTGCACTCGGCATGCTGCCGCTGGGTGGGCGCCGGGCCTACGGCTGGATCGGATTCGAATTCTGCGCATGGGCATTGGATGCGACCGCACATCTGGATCCGCGAACGGCGCTGGCTCATTTGATGATTCCGCGCATCGAGGTGCGGGTCGGCGCATCCGGCGTCCGGATCTCCGGTGCCACCCCCGCCGAGGCCAACGACATTCACGATCTCATTGCCGCCTCGCAGGACACCGAATTGCCGCGGGCGCAGCCGGTCGATGTGCGCCTGGATCCGACCGGATATCGCGACCGGGTCACCGAGGCGGTCGCGGAGATCCGTTCCGGCCGTTACCAGAAGGTCATTCTGTCCAGAAAGGTCGATCTGCCCTTCGCGGTCGACGTACCGGCCACCTACCGGCTCGGCCGTGCCAACAACACTCCCGCACGGTCGTTCCTGCTGCGCCTCGGTGGGCTGGAGGCGGCGGGATTCAGTCCGGAACTGGTCGCCGCCGTCGATGAGGATCGGGTGGTCACCACCGAGCCGCTCGCCGGAACCCGTGCCTTCGGCCTCGGTGCGGCGATTGATATGGCGGCTCGTGCCGACCTGGTCACCGATCCCAAAGAGATCGTGGAGCACGCGATTTCGGTCCAGACCTCCTTTGCCGAGATCACCGCGGTGGCCGATCCGGGCACCCCCGCGGTCTCCGATTTCATGGCGGTTCGCGAACGCGGCAGCGTGCAGCATCTGGCCTCCACCGTGCGGGGACGCCTCGCGGCGGACCGCACCAGTTGGGATGCGCTGGAGGTGCTCTTCCCGTCGGTCACCGCGTCCGGCATCCCGAAGCGGGCGGGTGTGGATTCGGTATTCCGACTCGACGGTGCGCCGCGCGGTCTGTACTCCGGTGCCGTCGTGACGGTTTCGCCGTCCGGTGCGATGGAGGCCACGCTGGTGCTGCGCGCGGTCTATCAGACCACCGAGGGCGCCTGGCTGCGTGCGGGCGCTGGCATCGTCGGGCAGTCGCGGCCGGACCGGGAATTCGAGGAGACCTGCGAAAAGCTGGGCAGTATCGCCCCCTATGTCGTCAAGGCGTCATAGCAGACCCATCAACTTCGGGGTGGGCTCCGAATATCTGCCGGGGCAACCCGGTTATCGGCGACATCCGGGTAGATCGGGGGCGGCGTAGGTCGGACTCACGCCGCCCCCGATCGTCCGATCAGGCGTGTCCGGTGCGCAGGGCCTTCTTATCGATCTTGCCGACGGCGGTGATCGGGAGCCGGTCGGCCCGGCGCACCAGGTCCGGCAGCTTGTAGGTGGCCAGACCGCGATGGGCCAGGAAGGACTTGAGCTGGGCCAGGGTCGGCATCTCGCCGTCGACGACCAGGACGGCGCACACCTTTTCGCCGAGTGCGGCATCGGGGAGGCCGACGGCCGCGGCATGGCGGACCGATGGATGGGCGAGCAGATGTTCCTCGAGTTCGTCGCAGGAGATGTTCTCGCCGCCGCGGTTGATGACGTCCTTGATGCGGCCGGAGACGATCAGGTGTCCGCTGGGGAGGCGGCGCACGAGGTCGCCGGAGCGGTAGTAGCCGTCGGCGGTGAAGGCGCGGGAATTGTGCTCGGGGGCGCGGTAGTAGCCACGGATCGTGTAGGGGCCCTTGGTGAGCAGTTCGCCCTCCTCGCCCGGGGCGACATCATTGCCGTCGGCATCCACGACGCGGATCTCATCGGCGGGGGAGAGCGGGCGGCCCTGGGTGGTGCAGACGAGCTCGGCGCTGTCGTCGAGGCGGGTGTAGTTGAGCAGGCCCTCGGCCATGCCGAATACCTGTTGCAGTTGTACGTCCAGCGCCGGTGCCACCTCGCGGGCATTCACTTCCGCGAGTCGGGCGCCGCCGACCTGGAGTAGTCGCAGTGAGCCGAGCTCGGCGTCCTCCCATTCGGTTGCCGCGCACCAGAGTTGGGCCAGTGGCGGCACCACCGCGGTGACCGTGACCCGATGGCGGGCGATCGCGGCGAAGGCGCTCTCCGGACTCGGATCGGTCGTGAAGGCAACGGCCGCGCCGACCGCGACGGTGCCGAGAATGCCGGGACAGGCGAGCGGAAAGTTGTGTGCGGCGGGCAATGTCGCGAGGTATACGTCGTCCTCGGTGAGTCCGCAGATCTCCGCGCTCGCGGTGGCGTTGTAGACGTAGTCGTCGTGGGTGCGTGCGATCAGTTTTGGCAGGCCGGTGGTGCCGCCGGAGACCAGCATCAGTGCGATATCGCTCGGGTCGATGGTCGGCAGCGAGCCGCCGTCGCGGGGAATCGAATTCAGATCGGTGCAGCCGCCGGGGTCGCCGAGTACGAGAATGTGGCGCAGGGTGGGCACGGCCGTGCGGACGGTTTCGGCCAGTTCGCGGTAGTCGAAGTCGCCGAGCCGGTCGGCAATGACGTAGGCGACCGCCTCGGAAAGTCCGGCCAGATGTTCGATTTCGGCGCGACGGTGGGCGGGCAGGGTCAGTACCGGAATGATTCCGGCGCGCAGCAATCCGAACAGGACGGTCAGGAACTCCGGGACATTCGGCAGCTGCACGACCACGCGGTCGCCCGGCGCGATCCCGAGCGCGAGTAGACCGTGTGCCATCCGGTCGGCCTCGGCATCGACCCATGCGTAGCTGCGGGCGCTGTCCGCATCCAGCAATGCGGCTCGGTTCGGATGCTGGGTCGCGGTCGTGCGCAACAGGTCGCCGAGCGGCCGGCCGGTCCAGTAACCGGCCGCGCGATATGCCTCGGCGTCGGCAGTCGGAAAGGGGACGTAGCCGTCGCGATGGGTGGGCCAGGTGGATGTCGAAGTCACGGTCTGCCTCACAGATGCCTGGTACTTGATCTACTGCCTGATGATCAGGTCTCATAAGATAGGTTAGGCAACCCTATCTCAATGCGATAGGCTGCCGCCGAGCAGTCTCGATCCGCCGAATGCGGCGGCGACCAAGGAGTGACAGCGCCAGATGGAGCCAGCACAGCGACCGGGGGACGGGGCGGGGACGACGATCGGCCGGGAGGAAATCCGCGCCGCGATCGCTGCGCAACTCGACGTAGCCGTCGAGACGATCGGCTTCGGCGACGATCTGATCCAGTTGGGGCTGGACTCCATCCGAACCATGAAACTGGCCGGGAGTTGGCGCAAGCGCGGTATCGACATCAACTTCGCGCTGTTGGCCGCGAACCCGACGGTGGACGGGTGGCATGACTTGCTCGGCGGATCCGGTGGAGATGATGCTCAGCCGGATCCGGAGGTGTCGGATGCCGATGCGGTGGTCGATCGGGCCGACGACGACACCCCCTTCGCGCTCGCGCCGATGCAGCATGCGTACTGGATCGGGCGCTCCGAATCCCAGGAACTCGGCGGCGTCGCGGCGCATCTGTATGTCGAATTCGACGGTGCGGGAGTCGATCCCGCCCGGCTCGAGCGGGCCGTCGACGCGCTGGTGCTGCGGCATCCGATGCTGCGCACGCGATTCCTGCCCGACGGCACCCAGCAGACCATGGCTCGGCCGGGTCGCTCGGTGTGGACCCGCACCGATCTGCGTGAGCTGCCGTCGGATGCGGCCGAGCGCAGGCTGGAGTCATTGCGGGAGGCGAGAACTCATCAGCGGATGGCGGTCGAGGACGGCCAGGTCATCGATATCGCGCTGACATTGTTGGCGGACGGACGGACCCGGCTGCACCTCGATGTCGATATGCTCGCCGCCGATGCGATGAGCTACCGCATTCTGATCAGCGACCTGGCTCGGCTCTATCACGGCGAATCGCTACCGCCGCAGACCTATACGTTCCGCCGCTACCTCGCGGAGCACCCGAGCGGTACCGGTGCCGAACATGAGCGGGACCGACAGTGGTGGCAGCAGCGGCTGCCCGAACTGCCCGGCGCGCCGGAACTGCCACAGGCGTCAGGGGTTTCGGGGGCCAGCCGTACCGCACGGCACCGTCGCTGGCTCGCGCCCGCGGCGAAGGCCCGGATATTCGAGGCCGCGCACGCTCGCGGCATCACCCCGGCCATGGCACTGGCATCGGTATTCGCCGAGACCATCGGCGGCTGGTCGGCCCAGCGGCGGTTCCTGCTCAATCTGCCGCTGTTCCATCGCGAACCGGTGCATCCGGAGGTCGACGGCGTGGTCGGCGACTTCACCTCGTCGGTATTGCTCGAGGTGGATGTGACCGAACCGGCGACCGTCACCGAACGGGCGCGGGCGCTACAGGCGAAGCTGCATGCGGCGGGCGCGCATACGGCGTACTCGGGACTGGAGGTGCTGCGCGACCTCGGGCGCCAGCGCGGTGAGCCGGTACTCGCGCCGATCGTCTACACCAGTGCGCTCAATCTCGGTGAACTGTTCGCCGATACCGTGACCGAGACCTTCGGCGATCCGGTCTGGATCATCTCGCAGGGTCCGCAGGTGCTGCTGGACGCGCAGATCACCGAGGTGCGCGGTGGGCTGCTGCTGAATTGGGATGTGCGCGAATCCGCCTTTCCCGCGGGCGTCGTCGAGGCGATGTTCGCACGCTATATCGATGCCATCCTGCGACTGGCCGGAGATATCGGGTCCGGTGAAATATCGTCGGCGGCCGGTTGGGATGCCGAGGCGGCGCTGCGGATTCCGCTGGAGCAGGCCGAAACCCGCGCCCGGGTCAATGCCACCGCCGGACCGGTCAGCGCAGGATTGCTGCACACCGGCTTCTTCGCCAGTGCCGCGACGAATCCCGATGCGCCCGCGCTGATCTGGGAACCGGGCGGTGTCATCTGCTACGGCAAACTCGCCGCCGAGGCACTGTCGGTCGCCGGTGCGCTGCGCGATGCCGGTGTGCTGCCGGGTGATTCGGTCGCGGTTCAGCTGCCGAAGGGGCCCGACCAGGTGGTGGCGACCCTCGGTGTGCTTGCCGCGGGCGCGGTCTACGTACCGATCGGCTTCGACCAACCGGCCGCACGGCGCGCGGAGATTCTGCGCATCGGCAATGCTGTCGCCGCCGTGACGGTCGGCGATAAGCAGATCCCGGAGGTCGGCACTGTCGCCTTGGCCGCCGCTCGGGCCTATCCGAAGCCGTTGGCGCGCCCCATCTTCGGTGATCCGGAAACCATCGCCTATATCCTGTTCACCTCCGGCTCGACCGGTAGGCCCAAGGGTGTGCAGGTCCCGCATCGTGCGGCCATGAACACCATCGACGACCTGAACGAACGCTTCGAGGTCGGCGCCGCGGATCGCGTGCTCGCCCTCTCGGCACTGGAGTTCGACCTGTCGGTGTACGACATCTTCGGCGTGCTCAGCGCGGGCGGCGCGGTGGTCGCGGTGGACGATGCACAGCGCGGCGAACCGGCCAACTGGGTGGAACTGATTCGCCGCCACCGGGTTTCGGTGCTCAACTGCGTGCCGAGCCTGCTCGATATGTTGCTCACCGCCGCCGCGGGGGCGCCGCTCGGCTCGCTGCGCACCGTCCTTCTCGGCGGCGACTGGGTCGATATCGCCCTGCCCGGTCGGCTCGCTGTGGTGGCGCCCGCCGCCCGCTTCGCCGGCCTGGGTGGTGCCACCGAAACCGCCATCCACTCCACCATCTGTGAGGTCGTCGACGGCGCGGTGGCCGCGGAATGGGCCGCCGTGCCCTACGGCACTCCGCTGCGCAATGTGCAGTGTCGCGTCGTCGGCCCGACCGGGCACGACTGCCCCGATTGGGTGACCGGTGAACTGTGGATCGGCGGCGACGGCGTCGCGGCGGGCTATCGCGGCGATCCGGAACGCAGCGCCGAACGCTTTGTGGTGCATGACGGCATGCGCTGGTACCGCACCGGCGATCTGGCCCGCTATCTGCCCGATGGCACACTGGAATTCCTCGGCCGTGCCGATCATCAGGTCCAGATCCGCGGCTACCGGGTGGAACTCGGTGAAGTCGAGAGCGCGTTGCGCCAGGTCCCCGGCGTCCGTCACGCCATTGCCGCCGTAGTCGGCTGCGTCGCGCCGAAACTTGTCGCCGCCCTTGTCCCCGAGGCGAGTACCGAAGTGGTGCCGGAGTCCGTACTGGCGGCCGCGGCGGAGCTCCTGCCCGCCTACATGATTCCGACGCGACTGGAAATTCTCGCGGAATTGCCGCTGACCTCGAATGCCAAACCGGATCGCAAGGCCGTGCGCGCCGTGCTCGAACGCGCCGATGACACAGTCGAATTCGTCGCGCCGCGCACCGCTCTGGAACGCGCGCTCGCCGATATCGTCGGCACGGTCCTCGATCCGGCCCGGGTCGGGGCCACCGACGACTTCTTCGCCCTCGGCGGTGACTCCGTCCTGGCCACGGCGGTGATCGCCCGTGTCCGCGAGTGGCTGGACACACCGGAGGCGATCGTTGTCGATCTCTTCACCGCCCGCACCGTGGCGGGTCTGGCCGCGCGCCTGCTGGACCGCGAAGCCGACCGGGGTGCGACCGGAAGGCTGGAGCGGGTGGCCGGGATGTATCTGGAGGTGGCGGCGATGAGCGACGATGAGGTGCTCGCCCAGGTTTGATGGTTGTCCTACGCTGCGGCCCGGGCGGATCGCAGCGGATGAGACTCGTCCCACACCGGACTAGACTCTCCCGCATGAGCAGGTGGGATCTGTCGAATATGCCCGATCAGAGTGGCCGGAAGATCATCGTCACCGGCGCGAACAGCGGGTTGGGGGCGGTGACCGCGCGTGCGCTTGCGGGGGGCGGTGCGCAGGTGATCTTGGCGTGTCGAAATGTGGCCAAGGGTGAGCACGTGGCCGGGGAGATCGGGCCGCTGGCCTCGGTGCGCAAACTCGATCTCGCGGATCTGGCCTCGGTGCGTGAGTTCGCCGATGGGGTGGACCAGGTCGATGTGCTGATCAATAACGCCGGGGTGATGGCGCTGCCGGAGCAGCGCACCGCCGACGGATTCGAAATGCAGATCGGCACAAATCATCTCGGACACTTCGCGCTGACCGGTTTACTGCTGGACAAGATTTCGGACCGGGTGGTCACGGTGTCCAGCGGCGCGCACCGCCTCGGGCGGATCGATCTCGAGGACCTGAACTGGGACCGCCGCAAGTACCAGCGCTGGCCCGCCTACGGTCAGGCCAAACTGGCCAACCTGATGTTCGCCTACGAGTTGCAGCGCAGGCTCACCGCGGCGGGTTCGTCGAAGCTCTCGGTGGCCGCGCATCCCGGTTATGCCGCAACGGAACTGCAGTCGCATACCGAGTCCATCCAGGACACCGTCATGACATGGGGGAATCGGCTGTTGGCGCAGAGCGCCGAAATGGGCGCGCTGCCAGAGATTTACGCGGCCACCGAATCGGTCGAGCCGGGCGCATTCTACGGTCCGCTCGGCTGGGGTGGAATGCGTGGCTATCCGGGGCGCTGCGGTTCGAGTGCGGCATCCAAGGATGAGCAGGTTGCGCGTGAACTCTGGGAGTTGTCGGAGAAGCTGACGGGAGTCACCTACAGCTTCGGCGAATGACCGCATCTCAGTCGGCCAATTCGGCGGCCGAGGCTGTATGACTCACGTCATATGCGGTGATGTCACACCTCGCCGGGGCGCGTCGTCCTCTCTGTGAACCCATCCGAATGGAAAGGCACAGATCATGGAACAGCGCTTCAACCTCCACGCCAACCCGGTCGCCGGCAGCTTCGTCAAGCGCCTCACCACTGCCAGCAAGGTGATCGACGGATCCGAGTTGCCCGCCGCCACCTATGAATTGGTCAAGATCCGCGCCAGCCAGATCAATGGCTGCGGCTACTGCACCGATATGCACACCAAGGACGCCGCGCACGCGGGCGAAACCTCGGTGCGGCTGAACCTGGTCGCCGCATGGCACGAGGCCACTGTCTTCACCGATGCCGAGCGCGCCGCCCTCGCCCTCACCGAGGAGGCCACCCGCATCGGTGACGGCCGCAGCGTCAGCGATGAGACCTGGGCGCAGGTGCGCAAGCACTACGACGACGATCAGACCGCCGCTCTCATCGCGGCCATCGCGATGATCAATGCCTGGAACCGGATGAACGTGATCGTTCGCACTCCGGCGGGCGACTACCAGCCCGGCCAGTGGGGGTGAGCCGGCCCGAATCTGCCGCAATCCGGCTCGGGCGCAGCCGGCTGGGTGGCGGTGCCGAAAGTTGGCCCCGGCGTCACTGGGAGGTTGCACCTGGTACTGTCGGCGTCGTGCAGCGCGTGTATTTCTGGTTTAGCAACCCGGCCCTGGGTGGGCCGGTCTGCGGCAACCGCATGCGCTGACTGCACCTCCACCCCCGAGCCGGATGAAGACCGGCTCGACGGGTTCGATATCCGTGGGTCGGCCTTGAAGTAAAGGAACCCACAAACGATGACTACCGCAGCCGACATAGACGCGCGGCATTCCGATCTCGACGACCAACGCACCCTGAGTGTGAGCCCATTGCGCTCACCGGCCGAGGTGCGCATGGTCCACCCGATCACCGATCCGCTGGCGGATGTGGTCCGCGCCGGTCGCAGGGCCACCATCGATGTGCTCAACGGCGACGACGATCGCCTGATGGTGATCGTCGGGCCGTGTTCGGTACACGATCCCGTCGCCGCGCTGGACTACGCCCGCCGCCTGGCTGCCAAGGCGGCCGAGCTGAACGACCGGCTGCATGTGGTGATGCGGGTCTACTTCGAGAAGCCGCGCACCACCCTCGGCTGGAAGGGGCTGATCAACGATCCGCACCTGGACGGTTCGTTCGACGTCAATACCGGTCTCGGCATCGGCCGCAAGGTGCTGGTCGATATCACCGCGCTCGGCCTGCCGGTGGCCTGTGAATTCCTCGACCCGATCACCCCGCAGTACATCGCGGATCTGGTCTCCTACGGAGCCATCGGCGCGCGTACCGCGGCCAGCCAGGTACACCGCCAGCTCAGCAGCGCGCTGTCCATGCCGGTCGGCATCAAGAACGGCACCGACGGCGATGTGCAGGTGGCCGTCGACGGTGTCCGCGCCGCCGCGGCCAGCCACGTTTTCCCGGGCACCGATCTGGACGGCCGCTCGGCGCTGATCCGCACCACCGGCAATCCGGACTGTCACGTGATCCTGCGCGGCGGCAGCACCGGTCCGAACTACGATGCCGCCTCGGTCGCCGAGGCCTGCATCCGGCTGGAGAAGGCCGCGCTGCCGCAGCGGATCGTGGTCGATGCCAGCCACGGCAATAGCAATAAGGATCACAACAAGCAGGTCGATGTGGTCACCGATATCGCGGGCCGGTTGGCCGCGGGCGAATCGGGCGTGGTCGGGGTGATGCTGGAGAGCTTCCTCGTCGCGGGCCGCCAGGATCTGACCCTCGGTCACGCCGATGCGCTGACCTACGGCCAGTCCATCACCGATGCCTGCATCGACTGGGAGACCACGGCCGCCCAGCTCGACCGGCTCGCCGACGCGGTGCAGCTGCGCCGCAATCGCTGAACTCGGCGCCCGCCCCGGTGAAAGCCGGGGCGCGGCTACGGCTTTCGGCGTGGTCTGGCGACCACGCCGAGGATATCGCCGGAGCAGACGGTGTCGCCGTCGAAGCCCGCGGTGGCCAGATAGTCGATGAGATGTCCCGGCGCCGGTTCGGGACTGGTGCGGGTGTGCCGGTCGCTCAGATTCCGGGTGGCCAATCCGCGACCGGGCCGGGCGGGTCCGTCGCCAGCCGCCCGGCCAGCCACATATCGCGGCGGACGCCACGCTGGACGCCGCCGAGCCGGGTCATGCCCTCGTAATGAAAGCCGTTGCGGCGCACGGCGGCGGCCGAGGCGTGGTTGCCGACGAAGGCGCGCCAGCCGATCCGGGCCAGCGCCAATCCGTCCGGGTGGAAGCCGAATTCGCAGACGAGCGCGATCGCGCGCGACATCACCCCGCGACCGCGCTGTGCGCGCGCGAGCCAGAAGCCGATCTCCGAGGTCGACGCATCACGTTGGCCGAGGTCGATCATGCCGACGACCGGACCGTCGGCGCGCAGCCGGATCGCCCAGATCGGGCCGCGGGCGGCCCAGCCCGGCGTGACCATCTCGTTGAGGAAGGCCTCGGCATTCGCCCGGTGATACGGCACCGGAATCGTCACCCACTCGGCGATGGTGGGCTCCTGACAGCAATCGACGATGTCGTCGATATCGGCCTCGGTCGGCCGCGACAGCCAGACGGTGCCATCGGTGAGCGGGTGATCCTGCATTCGATCATCGTGTCATGCAACCCCCTGTCGGATCATGTGGATTTCGCATGACGGCCGGTCCATACCGCGATCAGGGGACGATCGCGCAGACCGTAGAATCGGACCGATGGTTTCCGCTCTGCTCGCCGATCTGTTCGAATCGCATCGAGCGCATCTGCTCTCGGTCGCATACCGGCTGACCGGCAGCGCGCGCGACGCCGAGGACGCCGTGCAGGAGAGTTGGCTGCGGCTGGCCGGTGCACATCAGTCCGAGATCGAGGATCTGCGGGCCTGGCTGACCACGGTGGTCGGCCGGATCTGCCTGGACCACTTGCGCAGTGCCGCGGTGCGCAGGGAAAGCTATGTGGGCCAGTGGCTTCCGGAGCCGGTGGTAACCGGCATCTCGCCGTCGAGTACACCCGACCCGCTGGAAGCGGTGGTGCGCAAGCAGGAATGCAGCCTCGCCGCCTTGGTGGTACTGGAAAGTCTGACACCGCCACAGCGCGTGGCATTCGTACTGCACGACGGGCTTTCGGTGCCCTTCGGCGAGATCGCAGAAATCCTCGGTGTCTCGACGGAGGTGGCGCGCCAGCTGGCCGTGCGGGCGCGGAAATCCGTCGCGCAGGCCCCGCCGCCCACTCCGAATGCCGAGCACGAGGCCGCGGTGCGGAAGTTCTTGGATGCGCTGTCCGCCGGAGATATCGGCGCGGTAACCGCGGCGCTGCACCCGGATTCGGTGCTGATCGGCGATGCCAACGGCACCACCTCCACCGCGGTCAATATCATCGGCGGCGCGGACAAGGTCGCCCGTTTCTTCCTCGGACTGGTGCGCAAGTACGGGTTGGACGGTTCGGCGGAGCCGACGCTCGAATACGAATTTGCCTCGGTCAATGGGCAATTGGGTTTGGTCGTGCATCGGGTCGGCCCGGGCTACGGGCGCCTCGAAGGTCCGGCCCGGGTCCTCGGATTCGCCGTTCGCGACGGATTGGTCTGCGGTGTCTACGATCTCGCGAATCCGGAAAAGCTGTCCAGGGTGCGCCTCGGTTGAGGCGGTGTCAGGCCGTGCCCTCATCGCCGGGCCTGACACCGCCGGTCGGGCTACGGCGTGGACGAGCCCAGGAACCAGTTCCCGGTGGACGATCCGGTGCCGCTATTGCCGGTCGATGAGCCGCTGAACCAGTCGCCGGTGGAGGAGCCGAATCCGGAGATCAGTTCGTGTACGACATGTCGAACGAAACCCAGTGCGGTTCCGGCGACCTCCGACGCGGCCGGATTCAGTACCAGGTCCAGATACGAGGCCATTGGCGCCCCTTTCGAGCTACCGCCTTGTGAGCGGTTTGTGAGGTAGAACACGGCGAGGCTAGCCGTCGTTGGGGAAACGCACAACCATGCAGGTAGAAGCCGCAATTCAAAAGTGAAACATAGCCTTTCGCTATCTAACGGCAACGATAGCGACCATTGGGCTACGCTCCGGGTATGCCCTCGCAACCCGCGACCGTCGCTCGCCTGCGCCCCTTTGCCTCCACGATCTTCGCGGAGATGACCGAATTAGCCGTCCGCCATGAGGCGGTCAATCTGGGGCAGGGCTTTCCGGACACCGATGGACCCGCAGGCATGCTCGAGGTCGCGCGCCAGGCCATCGCCGACGGGTTGAACCAGTACCCGCCGGGGCGCGGCATGCCGATCCTGCGCCGCGCCATCGCCGCCGACCGGGCTCGCCGCTACGGCACCCGATACGACCCGGACACCCAGGTGCTGGTCACCGTCGGCGCGACGGAGGCGATCAGCGCCGCGGTACTCGGTCTGGTGGAACCCGGCCAAGAGGTCGTGCTGATCGAGCCCTACTACGACTCCTACGCCGCCGCGATCGCCCTGGCCGGGGCCCGACGGCGCACCGCCCACCTCGTCGCCGACGGGGATCGCTTCGTCCTCGACCTGGACAGCCTGCGCGCCGCGATCACACCCGCGACCAGGATGCTGATCGTCAATTCACCGCACAATCCGACCGGCACCGTACTCGACCGCGCCGATCTCACCGCGATCGCCGAAATCGCCTGTGAACACGATCTATTGGTGCTCACCGACGAGGTCTACGAACATCTCGTCTACGACGGCAACGAGCACATCAGCCTCGCCACCCTGCCCGGTATGGCCGATCGCACCGTGGTGGTGTCCAGCGCGGCAAAGACTTTCAGCGTCACCGGCTGGAAAACCGGCTGGGCCTGCGGTCCCGCAGATCTCATCGACGGTGTGCTCGCGGCCAAACAGTTCATGACCTTCGTGGCGGGCGGGCCGTTCCAGCCCGCCGTCGCGCACGCGCTCAACAATGAACTCGGCTGGGTCGTGGGACTGCGGGACACGCTGTCGGAGAAGCGCCTCCGCCTCGCCGCCGCGCTGTCGGATACCGGTTTCGGGGTCAAGCAGAGCGCTGGCGGGTACTTCATCTGCGCGGATATCACGCCGCTCGGCGGCACCGACGGTCTGGCGTTCTGCCGGGAACTTCCGGGTCGACTCGGTGTCGCGGCCGTGCCCATCAGCGTCTTCGCCGACCATGCCGAGGCATGGAAGCACCTGGTGCGCTTTACCTTCTGCAAGCGTGACGAAACCTTGGACGAGGGCGTGCGCCGACTCCGCGCGGGAGTTCGAGTGAACTCGACGACCTAGGCCCGGTCCTGTGGGCGCCGCCGAGCCTGCGGCGCGTGCCAGTCGTAGCGCAGCGCGAGCAGTCGAAATGTGATGGCGCCGAGCGCGGCACCGCCGCCGGTGATCGGGTTGTAGGCATTGAAATGCAGCAGCGTCGCCGTCGCGGCGGCCCCGAAAAGGGCTGGTACCGCATAGATCTGCTCGGGTATCAGCACGCTCGGCGTCTGCCCGCCGAGCAGATCCCGGATCACCCCGCCGCCGATTGCGGTGACGAGTCCGAGCAGCGTTGCCGACGGTGCGCCCAGGCCGTGGTTGTAGGCGATCACGGTGCCGGTGACGCAGAACAAGCCGAGCCCGAATGCATCGGTCACCTCCAGCGGTCCGCTGGTCACCCGCGGCGATGGATGCCAGAAGAAGATGACCGCGGCCGCGAGCAGTGCGGTCCACAGATAGCTGAGATCAACGAACGACGCCGGCGGGGTCCGGCCGATCACCAGATCCCGGATCACCCCGCCGCCGAGCGCCGTACTGCAGGCCAAGACCACGATCCCGAAGACATCGAACCCCCGCCGCACCGCGAGCAGCGCCCCCGAGGTTGCGAACGCGACAACGCCGAACAACTCCCCGACATGCTGCACGGTGTTGACCGCGGAATCGAAATGCGCCATGCGCACACGATCACATACCCGCCGCACCGGTCACATCGAGGCCACCGCGCACATCCGTGGCGGCGCCGTGCTGTATTGCGATGGTCGCATCCGCCGAGTGCTCACTGCGTCGACGTGGTGACTACTCGTGCCCAGCCGAGGCGAGTCCATCCGCCTCGTGTATCGAGGCGATACCGAACTCGGGGCAGGCCCGCGTGAAAGCCGGGTGGGTCAGGCGGGCATCGGGCGAGCACGGTCGGTGGCAAGCAGTACGGCGATCCCGCCGAGCATGGTGCCCATGACATAGCGCTGGATCCGCAGCCACAGCGGGCGACCGGTCAGGAAGGCGGCGATTGTGCCCGCACCGAGCGCGATCAGTCCGTTCACCGTCAGCGCCACCGCGATCTGCACCGACCCGAGGCACAGACTCTGCAACCACACTCGCCCGTGCTCGGGCACCACGAACTGCGGAATCAACGCCATGTACATGATCGCGATCTTCGGATTCAGCAGATTGGTGACCAGACCCATGGTGAACAATCGCCCGGTCGAATCCGCGGGCAGCTCGGTGGGCACGAAGACCGAGGTCCCGCCGGGCCGCACCGCCTGCCAGGCCAGCCACAGCAGATATCCCGCCCCCGCCAACTTCACCGCCAGGTACAGCCCGGGAACCACCGCGAACACCGCCGTGATCCCGGCCGTGGCCGCCGCCAGATACACCCCGAACCCGGCCGCCACGCCCCCGAGTGACACCAATCCGGCCCGCCGACCTTGGGAAACACTGCGCGATACCAGATACATCATGTTCGGCCCTGGCGTCAGCACCATCCCCAACGCCGCCGCTGCCACTCCGAGAACCGCCGCAGTTTCGATCATGGCCCCGATCTTGACCCACATCTCCCGCGCTCGTCTCGGTCCAGTCGAGCACCGGTGGCCTGGCGTCCCGGAACAAAACAGCCGCCTCACACGCTGTATGTGCGAGGCCGACGCGAGCTATGCCCGTCGGCATTGGCCCCGCACTCGCCGGGTTGTCGGTGGTGTCGGGAAGAATGGGCCGAAGTCGCACGCGCGATCGGACACGCACGCCGACGCCGTATACGAGGAGAGACGACTGTGACCGAGTGCAGCGAGGGAACCATAGACACAGCACCTCCGGTCGCGGCGGAGCCGAGCGTTAGCGAGGCGCAGCTGTGACCGAGCGCAGCGAGGGAACCATAGACACAGCACCTCCGGTCGCAGCGGAGCCGAGCGTTAGCGAGGTGCAGCTGTGACCGACGGTCCGCTGATCGTTCAGAGTGACAAGACGCTGCTGCTCGAGGTCGACCATGAGTTGGCCGGGGTGGCGCGGCAGGCCATTGCGCCGTTCGCGGAGTTGGAGCGGGCACCCGAGCATGTGCACACCTATCGGGTGACGCCGCTGGCGCTGTGGAATGCGCGGGCGGCGGGGCATGATGCCGAGCAGGTGGTGGATGCGCTGGTCAGTTACTCGCGATATGCGGTGCCGCAGCCACTGCTGGTCGACATCGTCGACACCATGGCCAGGTACGGCCGGTTGCAGCTGGTGAAGAATCCCGCGCACGGGTTGACGCTGGTCAGTCTGGATCGGGCGGTGCTCGAGGAGGTGCTGCGGCACAAGAAGATAGCCCCGATGCTCGGTGCCCGCGTCGATGAGGACACCGTCGTCGTGCACCCGTCCGAGCGCGGCCGGATCAAACAGATGCTGCTGAAGATCGGCTGGCCCGCCGAGGATCTGGCGGGTTACGTCGACGGCGAGGCGCATCCGATCGAGCTGGACTACACCGGCGGCCACTGGCATCTGCGCGACTATCAGGAGATGGCCGCGGAATCGTTCTGGGCCGGTGGTTCCGGCGTGGTCGTGCTGCCGTGTGGCGCTGGCAAGACGATGGTCGGCGCGGCGGCGATGGCCATGGCGAAGGCCACAACGCTGATCCTGGTCACCAATACCGTGGCCGGACGGCAGTGGCGGCGTGAACTGCTGGCGCGAACCTCGTTGACCGAGGAGGAAATCGGCGAATACTCCGGTGAGCGCAAGGAGATCCGTCCGGTCACCATTGCCACCTATCAGGTGATCACCCGCCGCACCAAGGGCGAGTACAAACACCTCGAACTCTTCGACAGCCGCGATTGGGGCCTGGTCATCTACGACGAGGTGCACCTGCTGCCCGCACCGGTTTTCCGCATGACCGCCGATCTGCAATCGCGGCGCCGGCTCGGTCTCACCGCGACCCTGGTGCGCGAGGACGGCCGCGAGGGCGATGTCTTCTCGCTGATCGGCCCGAAGCGCTACGACGCCCCGTGGAAGGATATCGAGGCCCAGGGCTGGATCGCCCCGGCCGAATGTATCGAGGTCCGGGTCACCCTCACCGATGCCGAGCGAATGGCCTACGCCACCGCCGAACCGGAGGAGCGCTATAAGCTCTGCTCGACCGCGCGCACGAAAATCCCTGTGGTGGAATCGATTCTGGCCCAGCACAAGGATGCGCAGACCTTGGTCATCGGCGCATATCTCGAGCAATTGGATGAACTCGGCGCCGATCTCAACGCCCCCGTTATTCAGGGTTCGACGAAAACCAAAGAGCGCGAAGAACTTTTCGACGCCTTCCGGCGCGGTGAGATTCCGGTGCTCGTGGTGAGCAAGGTCGCGAATTTTTCCATCGATTTACCCGAAGCGTCTGTCGCGGTACAGGTTTCGGGAACCTTCGGTTCGCGCCAGGAAGAAGCGCAACGCCTCGGTCGGTTGTTGCGGCCGAAACACGATGGTGGCCAAGCCCACTTCTATTCGGTCGTCGCGCGTGACACCCTGGACGCCGAATATGCCGCGCACCGACAGCGGTTCCTCGCCGAACAGGGGTACGCCTATCGCATAACGGATGCCGATGACTTGCTGGGACCGCCCATCGGATAATCAGCGGAACTTGTCGGTACCCTTCGGTAGAGTGGCGCCCGTGTCGGCAACGACACTCCGGACCTCCAAGCGGGAGGCCGGGTTATCAACGCCTGTGGAGAGTTTGGCTCTGGTCGGCCACTGCTTGGACCGGCGAATCCGGGCTCGGTGAAACAGGAACCTACATCGGCAACGATGCAGGAACACCCGAGAAGGGTGGTGTTGGACGATCTGTACAACACGCTGTAGGAATGAGACGTGCGACGCTTCGATTTCATAGTTGACCGCAAGCACGCCCGCGCGGTCAACGAAGTCGTCGCAAGTTTGCGCCGGCTACGAGCGGTGGCGATCGGTGCCGCAGTCCTGCTGGGGCTCGGCACCGCTTTCCTGGTCTGGCTGAACCATCCATGGGCCTATCTGCTGGCGATTGCCTTCGCGCTCGGTGTGGTGGTCGCGGTGTGGGTGGCGTACTGGACGCCGCACCGTTCCAGCATCGATAAGCTCTACGCCGACGGTGAGCTGGTCCCCGCGGTTGTCTCGGAGACCCATCCGAGCGGGGTGGTGCTGCTCGCCCTGGTCGACGTCTCGAAACCGGAGACTCCCGAGCCGCGCTGGGCCCTGGTGATCAGGAAGGTGCGCGACCTGCCCGGACACGAGAAGCGCGCGGGCGAGCGGGTGCCATCGGTCGCGGTGCGCACCGATCGGGCGCCGCGTCAGGTCGGCGAGCGCTGGCAGTCGGTCAGCGCGATGCCGATCGCCTGGGGCACCCGGGACGGCGCGGTCATCGAGCGGGCCCGCGCGGCCATCAGCGAGGTCGAATGGCGGCTGCTCACCGATAATCTCGCGCTCGCCGACAAGGTTCGGCGCACCTCCGCCAAACGTTTGCTGCTCGACCCGCACCAGTTGCCCGGTGACCTGGGTTCCTGATCTCCGAATTCCCTTGCGCTGCCTAATAGACTCGGTAGATGGTTCCGGCGTCAAATCTGCTGGCTTTTACCGCCGCATCGATTGTCATCATCGTCATCCCTGGACCGGGTGTGCTGTTCACCATCGGCCGCGCGCTCGCGCTCGGCCGCCGCGCCGCCCTGGTCTCGGTGTTCGGCCATGCGGTGGGCGTTTTCGTCGCGCTGCTACTGGTCTCGGTCGGGCTCGGCACCCTGCTCGCGGCATCGGCGCTCGCTCTCACCGTGGTGAAGTTCGCGGGTGCGCTGTATCTGATGTACCTCGGTATCCAGGCGATTCGCGAGCGCAAGGCGCTGCGCGAGGCACTCGAGGTCAAGGTCGACCCGGCCGATTCGAGGGTGTTCCGGCAGAGCGTCTTCGTCGGGCTGACCAATCCCAAGGCGATCGTCTTCTTCTCGGCGGTGCTGCCGCATTTTGCCGATCCAGCGGCGGGTTCGCTGCCATTGCAGTTCCTGATTCTCGGCACCGTCTTCCTGGCTATCGCGCTGGTCTCCGATAGTGCGTGGGGCCTGCTGGCCGCATCGGCACGCGCCTGGTTCGCGCGTTCACCGCAACGGCTGGAGGCGGTCGGCGGTGCAGGCGGTGCGATGATCTTCGGTCTCGGCGCATCGGTGGCACTCAGCGGTAGCGCCGACTGAGGCGGTTACCATCCATCCAGGTCGGGTGGGCCGGAAGGGGTGGTCATCGAATGAGGTTGTCCGGGTTGTGGTGTGCGGCGGTGGTCGGCGCGCTGGTCGCGGCTCCTATACCCGTGAACGCCGATCCGGTGCCCCCGAACGTCGATCCGGTGGTCGGCGCGGCCGGACTGAGCGACCCGTACTATCCGCTGGACGGTAACGGCGGCTACGACGCCGACCACTACGAGGTCAGCATCGACTACGACCCGCCGAGCCACCAGCTCACCGGCTCCACTCGGATCGATGCCACCGCCACCCAGGCGTTACGGATGTTCAACCTCGACTTCAACGGCCCCGATGTGCGCATGGTGTCGGTGAACTATCTGCCCGCCGCCTTCGACCGCAACGGCGAGCACGAACTGACCGTGACGCCACTGCTGCCGCTGTTGCCCGGCCTGCCGTTCACCGTGACCGTCGACTATGCGGGCCAGGTCGCGGATACCGAGGGCGCGGGCTGGACCTATGCGCCCAATGGCGGCGCCTTCGTGGCGGGCGAGCCGCGTTCGGCGACCTCCTGGTACCCGCTCAATGACACCCCGCTGGACAAGGCCACCTTCACGCTGCACGCATCGGTGCCCGAGGAGTGGGAGGTGGTCTCCACTGGGGTGCGGACGCAGAACACGGTCACCGGTGCGAAGCGCAATGTCACCTGGGAGACACACCAACAGGTGCTCGGCTACCTAACCACCGTCGCCATCGATCACTACAGCTACCTCGAGCAGCGCCGCGCCAATGGCACCCCGTTGATCAGCGCCTTCGCCCAAGATGCGGAGCGCAATCGGGAAACCGAACAGCGCCTGCCCGAAATCCTCGACTTCGCGGAGGCGCTCTACGGGCCCTATCCGTTCGACGCGGCGGGCGGCATCTACGTCGACGCGGACCTGGATTTCTCGCTGGAGACCCAGACCCGCCCCATCTACGCGCCGTGGACCGATCTGCCGACCGTGGTGCACGAAATCGCGCACCAATGGTGGGGCGATTCGGTATCGGTGCGGCAATGGTCCGATATCTGTCTCAACGAATGCTTCGCCAGCTACACCGCGGACTACCTGTGGCCAGAGCGAATGGAAGGCAAAGACGTCGACGCCGAATACCGCAAAACCATTCGGAAAAATCGTGATGAGCCTAAGTTCTGGGATATTCCCCTGGAGAACCCGGGCGCCGGAAATGAATTCACCTCCGTCTACTACCGTGGCCCGCTGTTCCTGCACGCGCTGCGCAAACAACTGGGCGACGATATATTCTTCGCCGCCGTCCGGCAATTCAATACCGCACACGCCTACGGCAATGCCTCGATGCCGGAATTCCGCACCTTCATGCAGTCGAAATCCCCCACCGATCTGACCGGTTTCTTCGACGCCTGGCTGAACCGCACCACGCCGCCCTCGGACGAGTACCTCTTCCCCGGCACCCTGCGCGATTGAGAATTACTCGCCGTCGACGCGCTCGCGGGCCCGTTGCACCCAGCGCTCGGCCCGATCGAGTTGCTTCTGCGCCGAACGCAACCCGTCCTGCGCGCCGCGCTCGGCGGTGCGGGCGAACTGCTTCTGCTGTTCGGCGTGTGCCAGTTCCGCGCGCACGGCCGCGATCCGAGATTCGCTCTCGGCCAACCGGTTCGCCGCCTGCTCGGTCTCGTCCTGTGCCGCTTCCATTGCGGCGCGGGCGGATTGGAGGGCGGCCAGCGCATCGTCGAGGTCCTGGCGCGCGTCGTCCCGCGCCGGTTTCGCCGCGGATTCCGTTGTGTCCGTTGTGTCGACGGCCCGCAGCGCGGCCCCACTCGGTCCGAAGCCTTCGTAACTCGCCGCGGTCGTCAATGTTCCGGTGCGCACCTGCTCGGCCACCTTGTCATCGGCCAGCGCCGCCGTCAGCGTCTGCCCCACCTCGCGCAATACCCCCTCGCCGACCGAATGTCCGCGGTCGGCGGCCAGCGCACCGGCGCGTCTGGCAAGGGCATTGACCACCTGCTGCCGCTGCACGGTCAGCGCGCGCAACTGATCGCCGGACAGTTCGCGTTGTGCCGCGCGCAAGGCCGTGCCCAGCCGCAGCAGTGCCTCGATATCGTCGGGTGCCGCGCGGGCCAGCAGATTCACCGTCCACGCTACTACCGTCGGTTTGCGCAATTTGCCGATGGCGGCGGCGAGTTCCTTATCGCCCGCATCCTTGGCCTCGGCGACGCGTGCCGCCCTGGCGGCGATGAACTCCCCAGGGGTGAGTGCATACAGGTCGACGGCGACCTCCTCGAGCCTCATAATTTCCAAGCGTAACGACCGGGTCGCCGGAAGCGACAGAGTGCATGTACTGGACAGACGTCCACATGTTCGAAATGCGAAAGGCATTGCCAGTGAGCTATTTAGGAATCGTGGTCCTCGCCAACCTGATCCCGAAATTCCTGAGCCTCGGGTTGTCGGGGCTGACCGGACTGCACGCGTTGTACTGAGCAGCGCCCCGGGGGCGGTCGGTCGTCCGAACTGCTGATGCGGTTCGGACGACCGTGACGGTATCCTCACCGCGTTCACGACTACCGTGAACGCGTTCGGTGAGAGAGGGTTTCACGTTGAAGTTCCCAGGAACGAGGCTGCTGGCACGTCTTGTGCTCGCCCTCCTGGCGGTGGGTGCATTGGTGGCCGCGGTGACCGGTTGTTCGGCGCTCGACGATGCAAGTAAGTCCGACACCGCCAAGGCGAAGGTCGGTGACTGCATCAATGTCACCGACAGTTCGTCGACGGCCACCAAATCCGAGCCGGTCGACTGCTCCTCGGCCAAGGCGGTCTACAAGGTATTCCAGACCGCGGACAAGAAGCTCGACTGCGCTGCCGAATACACCACCTACACCGAGGACCTGGTGAGCGGTAGCAAGGCCTACATGTGCCTGGCGCCGAACTTCAAGCAGGGCAGCTGCTATGCCGATGTCGGCACCAACCCGTACAAGTACGTGGACTGCTCCGCATCGGAGGCCACCTTCAAGGTGGTCAAGCGCATCGACGGCCAGGCCGACGAACTGCTGTGCGGTGCCGATGCGACCAGCTTCGTGACCGTCCCGGATCCGAAGGTCACCTTCTGCCTCGGCGCAGCCAAGGGCTGATTATTCGAGCAGCGCGACCGACGCGATCCGGTGCAATGTGAAATGCCGGATCGCGCCGGTCACCGGGTCCAGTGCGTCGAGCTGGCCGTTGCCGACCTTCAGCGGTTCGACCACGCGCTGCGACGCGACGCCCTGGGCGTCGACATAACCGATATTGACCGACCGCCGCACCCGCGCCGCCAGTTGCAGCAGCGCCAGGGTTGCGGCGGTACTGGTTCGGGTGCCATCGGTGCGCACCGCCTCGCCCTTGCGCACGCTGGCGGCCCGCTCGCTCGCGCGCAGTTCCGTGACGAGCAGTGCCAGCTGTTCGCTGCTCGGCGGCGTCGGGCGATACGGCTGCCTGGCATGCGGGCGGACGGCGATTCGGGCGCCGCGCGGGCGCAGATCCACAATGGTGCCCGCCGAATCCTCACCGGCCGGGGCGAATCCGGCCGCGCGCAGCCGTTCGAGCAGTTCGCCGAGCGGGGCCTGCGCAATGGCGACGGTGGGTGCGATGCCCCGCAGCGCCAGTTCACTCGCCACCGGCGAGGCCAGCACCTGAGCCAGCAGCGCTGGATCGTCGCTGCGCACGAACGCCTGCGCCATTCCGGCCCGTAGCTGGCCGTGCCTGCGGGCCACGTCATCGATCAGATAGGTCAGCGACTGGGGGATCGGTGTGCGGGAGTGGGTGGTGAACAGGGTATGCAGTTCGGCCGCCGTCATCCCGGCATCCAGCGCGCGCCGTACCGAGGTATCGCTGATCCGGTAAACCGTTGCCGCACCCGCGGATTCGACATCGGCGACGAGGGCGACCCGACTCTGCAATTCGGGGGTCAGCGGTCCGGGCGCGATAACCGTCAGATCTGCCTGGACCAGCACATGATCGACCGGTTCCGGCAGGGCCGATTCCATCGCGGCTTCGGCATCGGATGCGCTGGTCGGCGCACCGTGTAGCAGCGCCCTGGCCGGTGAGCCGAGTGCGCCGCGCCCGATGAATCCCAGCGTCGCGGCCTCCTGCAGCGTGTGCTCGACCGCCTCTGAGCGAAAGTGCCTGCGCCACCGCGGTTGTCGCCAGGACAGGATCCGACCGATATCGGCGGAATGCAGTGCCGCGCCGGTCGGATATTCGGCGAGCAGATTCAGCATGGTGCGCCGGTCGCGCGGCGCGTGCGGGGTACGCAGTTCGATCGACAGTGCCGCGATCGGTTTGTCGTTGGCATCGCGCATACCGATCATCCACGGCATGCGGTCCAGGTCGAGCCAGGCCAGTGCCAGCGCCACCCAGCGGCGTGCGGGCGGAGCGTCGCGCCAGCCGTCCGCGGCCGGGGTCGGTGCCCAGAAGTCGTCGGTGGAGTCGAATTCCGGTGGCGGGTCCGGCATCCCCTTCTCGACGAGTTTGGCCGCCGCGAGCAGTTCGACGAGCAGTCCGGCGCGCGGTTCGTCGATTCCGGTCTGTTTGGCGATGCGGCGCAATTCCCGCACCCCGAGCCCACCGGCCCGCAAGGCGGGTGCGGGCGCTTGGCCGAGGGCGTCCAGAATGTCGGCGCAGTGCCGGAGCAGTTCGCCCACTTCGCCCGCCGCGACCGCGTTCACCTCGGCGGCGGTGTGCTTCGCCGGTGTCGGATCCGGCGGTTTCAGCGCGTGTGGATGGGTCACCGGCTCCCGGCGCAGCAGCTGACCGACGGTGACCGGGAGTTCGACCGTCTCATCGTCGATCCAGTGCAGCAGTCGGCGGGCGAGCAGCTGCTGGATCGGGCGGTCGGCGGGCGTGCCCGGTGCGGCGTCCCTGCTGCGGCCGCGCGGGCCGGTGGCGGCCAGTTTGTCCAGCAGTGCGTGTTCGGCGGGGGAGACCGCCGCGAGGGCGGCCACCACCTCGGGCTCGGTCAGGGCGTCCGGAGTCTCGGTGGCGGCGCCGATCGGCCATGGCAGTGCCTCGGCAGCGGTCGGGATCAGATGTAGATCGTCACCGTCGTTCCACACCAGCGCGCGATCGGATAAGCGGGTCAGTGCGGCATCGATCGCCGCGACCCGAACGCGATCTTTCAACTGCGAGCGCAGCGCCTTGCGGCTCATCGGCGTCCCACCCGACCCCGTCGACCGGTGCACCGCAAGGGTTTCCACGATCGCGAACTCCAGCGTGTCGAGATCGTCGGTGGCGCGCAGCACCGACGCGCGCTGCTCGGCGCGTGCCGCGAGCACGGCCATCGAGGAGGGCAGTGGTACGGCCAGATCGGGCCGGAGTTCGAGCAGGGCCACCAGCTGCGCATCGCTACGGGCCGCGAGCCAGCCCGCCAGTGAATCGGTCGCAGGCTCCCCCGCCTCACCGGGTCTGCTGGTCGTGAGTGCCGCGTGACCTACGTCGCGGGCTTGCGGTCGTGTGCCTGGCACGGCTTTGGGTGTCCCCGACGAGTTACCCATGTGCTCTCGAGATCAGTTGTCGCGTCACAGTCCGAATGTTGCCGATTTTGTCAGCCTAGTGGATGTGGACTACCCGCCGCCGGGCGACAGCGGAGGGCAGAGTGCTCGCGGGTCGCTCGCGTGCCACAATGTGGTCGTGGTGAACAAATCGAAGAAACCCTACGTCGACAATGGCTGGCCCTCGCTGGAGGACGGTGGCCACGCGGTCACCGAACTGTCATCGACTCGTTCCGGTGGGCTTTCGCCGTTCGGCGAGGACACCGAGTTTCCGGTCCCGGCCGATCAGCTGCCGTACATGCACCCGAACACGGTGATCAACCGCTGAGAACCCAGACGGAAAACCCGCGGATACGACGAAGGTCCCCGCATCACCATTGATGCGGGGACCTTCGTCGTACGGTCTGCTCGGTGGCGACTCAGGAGGGCAGCAGGCCCTTGTTCGCCTCGTAGAAGCTCACGACCGCCGGGTCGAGCTGAGTGCCCTTGGCGGCGTTGAAGAAATCGAGGGCTTCCTTCGGGATCTCGACGCCCTGTCCCTGCACGACGGCGACGGCGCGGTCGATCGCATCGAAGACCTGCTGGCTCGGGTCGGCCACGGCCTGTTGCGGGGCGGCCGGGGCCGGGTTCCAGCGCGGGGTCTCGGCGGAAGAGGGGGCGCTGCGCGGGGTGGATGCGGAGCTCAGGCCGAGCGAGGCCGAGCAGCCGGGCCAAGCGCCCCAGCCCTGGCTGGCGAGGACCTTCTCGGCGACCGCGATCTGCTGTTCGCGGCTGGCCTGGTTGGCCGTCGCGGCGTATTCGCCGCCGCCGTGTGCACTCCAGGTGCCCGGGGAGAACTGCAGTCCACCTTGGAAACCGTTGCCGGTGTTGATGCCCCAGTTGCCTCCGGCCTCGCACTGTGCGAGTCGATCCCAGTCCTGATCGGGTGCCGCGCTGGCATTTCCAGCGAATGCAACACCTGCGGTGCCGATGATCGCGCCGGTGACGGCGACCTTGGCTACGGTGCGCCCGGTGGAGGTTGGCTTGCGATGGCGTCCACTCATTGCGGGTTCGTCTGCCTCTCGTACGCATCTGCAAGTGGTCCGGACTGAGAGGTCGTCCGTCCCGCCCTCACCCCTGCTTCCGTTGGGGTCCGGTACCCGCGGGGCGAGGTTCGATGCGGCGGGCCGGTGGTTGCCGGTTGTCCCGGCTGGGTAAGACCGTACGACGATCCGCGCGAAAAATCACTATTTGGTAACCGGCGGGTCCGTGTCGGTCTCGGACCGGTATCGGTTGCGGCGGTGATGCTTCCGTGCAGTTGAGAGACGGTGCGGCCCGGCCGGCGACGGGCGGCTACGGCTCCGTGACCGGTCTGTTATGTGACGAGGATCACATCGATGATTCGGTAACGATTAGCAGGGGTAACCGGTTCACCGCGACCGTCGGCCGGACCACAGCGCGAAGCCGACCGCGCTCAGGAAACCGAGCGGCGCCAGCATTGCGGTCAGATACAGCCACAGGGCCGGGTCCGAATCGCTGAAAATCGGCGTCAGAAATATGGCGACGATCGCAAGCAATCCGATCGCGAACAGGCCGAGCGCCACATACAGCAACCAGTCGCTTGCACGGCGTGGTGAGCGGCTCGGGGGCGGTGGCGCGGAAGGGTTCGTCACTGCTCGACCGTAAAACTGATGTGCTTGCGTTATTCGCACCGGGGTAGACTCAGTGTCTATCGCGTCCTGCATAGCTGTGGGGCGCGTTCTTTTCGCAAACTGACAGGATCCGTTCGCGTTTCATCGGACGGATCCCGGGCAGACGGATGTGCTCGGGCCGATGGGGCCCGAGTTTCGATGATGAACGGGTGAGCGCAGTGCCGACCGGCAGGGTGAAGTGGTACGACGTCGAAAAGGGCTTCGGCTTCCTTTCCCAGGACGAGGGTGAGGACGTCTACGTCCGTTCGTCCGCGCTGCCGGATGGAGTGGAGGGCCTCAAGCCCGGTCAGCGCGTCGAATTCGGGATGGCCGCGGGCCGCCGTGGGCCGCAGGCGCTGAGCCTCAAGGTGCTCGAATCGCCGCCCTCGGTCCGGCAGGGCCAGGACCGCGATCGCAGCGCGCACAAGGAACCGGCAGCGCGCAAGCACACGCCGGACGAACTGCACGGGATGGTCGAGGACATGATCACCCTGCTGGAAGCCAAGGTGCAGCCGGATCTGCGTAAGGGCAAGTATCCGGATCGCAAGACCGCGCAGCGCATTTCGGAAGTGGTGCGGGCGGTCGCGCGCGAACTCGATCACTGACGTTCGCGGATAACGAGTTTCGCGCGCTGCCCGGACACGGGCAGCGCGCGAAGCGTTTCTGCGGGCTTTCGAGCGGTCGCTGCTGACCTTTTCCAGCGGCCTGCAGGCGGTCGCTGCCGACCCTTTCGAGCGACCTGCAAGCAGTCGCTGCCGACCCTTTCGAG
>NZ_JBEXLC010000092.1:0-34842 GCF_040609795.1 Nocardia sp. NPDC004604 | reverse complement strand
CCCGGGCCCACAGTGATCCGTACCCGCGCTGATCGACGACTTCGCTACGCTCAGTCACAACTGCAGACCCTAGAGGTCTGCAATGGCCTCAACGTTGGCCGAACTCTGAGAGTTCGGTAAGGGCAGCAGGAGAATTCGGGTCACGAAAGCTCGAGGCCGGTGTGCTCCTCGACCGGTTTCGCATCGACCATTCGGCCGAAATCGAGCTTGACCAACTGGTCGGCGCAATCGAAGTACCGGTCGTCGTGGGTGATCACGATGACGGTCTTCCCGCGTTTTTTGAGGTCGACGAGGATCTCCCGATAGAAGACGTCGCGGAACTTGGGCTCCTGATCGGCGGCCCATTCGTCGAAGACATAAAGCTGCCGGTCCTCGAGCAGGGCGGTCAACAGCGCGAGCCGTTTGCGTTGGCCTTGGGACAGATCGATGGTGGACAACCGCCCGTCCTGCACGGTCACCTTGTGCGCGATCTGCAATTCCTCGAGATAGCGGCGCACTTCACTGTCGAGTCCCGGCCGATCGAAGCCGAGGTACTCCTCGAACAGGTGGAAGTCGGTGAAGATCGCCGAGGAGTTCTGCCGGAACCACTCGATGTTCTCGTGGTCGATCGGCTCGCCATTGAGCGACAGCGTCCCCGACTGCGGCACGTAGAGGCCCGTGATCAGCTTGGCCAGCGTGGATTTGCCGCTGCCGTTACCACCGACGATGAAGGTGATCTGCCCGGGTTCGAAGACCAGGTCGAGCGGGCCGAGCCGGAATCCGGACTCGCCGTTGCCCGTTTCCGGCGGCGGCCCGAGTGGTGCCGGCCGATTGTCGTGCCCGCTGTGGTCGACGAACCGGTGGCCGTTGACGTCCGGTCGCGGCCCGCCGGGGCGTGGACCACGGCCGGGCGGATGCGCGCCACGGCCGGGTGCGCCGGGACCAGGCGGCGGCGCACCCGGACCGGGCGGAAACGGCGGCGGCTCCATCCGATAGCTGTAGCTCACATTCGTCAGCACCAGCCGTGCCTCATCGACGACGGAACGTTCCGTGAACGGCAGCTGTTCCTCGTTGTGCATGGTCCGCATGGACAGGTTCATGGCCCGGATCTTCGCCAGCGCCACATCACCGCGCAGCAGGTCCGGGATGCGGTGCATGAAGTTCTGCATCGGCATCGCCAGGAAGGTCGTCACCAGGACGTAGCCGACCATGACATCGCGTGACAGATCCAGCGGCGCCACCAGCACGAACAGAATCAGCGCCATGGTGCCCAGTTGCAGCGCCTGCCCGAATCCCTGTGCCACTGAGAATTTGGATCCGGCAGCCACGTTCTGCGCGCGCAGTGTCGCGGCCGAACCGAGCAGATGCCGATCCATGAAGTCCCGGCGCCGCCCTCGATGCAGCTTCAACTCTTTGATGCCGAGCGTCACGGCCTGGTACGACCGCAGCAGCGCGTCTTCGTTCTCGCGCGCCTCGCGGTAGATCTTGCGCACCCGCCCGAGAATCAGCTCTACACAGGCGATCCCGAGCAGCGTGCCCGCCACCGTGACCGCGAAGAGCGGACCCGAGACCACCAGGAGGAAGACGAAGCAGCCGATGATGGTGGCCACATCGATGCAGATGCTCGGGATGGCGGTCACCGCCTGCGACAGCGAGCGCACATCCTCGGTGAGCGTCGCCATCAAGCGATGCATGCCGAGGCGTTCCAAATGCTCGAGCGGAGCCGCGACGATCCCCGAACTCAGATCCGCGCGCAGCCGGTAGATCGCATCCTGGGCCAGGCGGATCAGCAGCACCTGCGATGCGACGCCACTGACCAGAATGACCAGGCCGGTCAGGGCGAAGTTCTGCAGGTTGACATTCGGATGCGGTTCCGGTGACACGACACCCCGGATAAGTGTCACCAGATAGGTATTGGCCGCACCGCAGATGAGGCCGGCGGCAATGACGGATGCGATCCGCATCCAGGAGATCGAGATGAGGAATCGGATGAGTTGCATGGTTGCTGCGCTCCTGATGCCGGTGCGCTACCGGCGAATGATGTCGAAGATCATGCCTTCGAGGGTGACCCCCGGGGCGAAGGAGAACGCCACACCGGTCGAGATCGGCTTCGCCGCCTCCTGCTGAATCATTTGTTCCAGCACGAAGATCAGCGACACGCTCAGCATATTGCCGAACTTCGCCAGCACATCCCAGCTCAGCGCCGCCCGCTCCGGTGCGATTCCCAGCGAATGCACGGACTCCTCGATGATCTTGGGTCCACCCGGATGGATCGCCCACAGATCGATATCGGACTTCTGCAGACCATTGCGGCGCAGGACATCGGTGACCACGGGATCGACCCCGGAATAGATGTACCGGGGCAGATTCTCCGACAACTCGCAGGTGATGCCATTGTGATTGACGCCGAGCACGATGCCGTCCTCTGCGCCGTCGAACAGTTGGCTGAAGCTGTCCCGGATCACCACCTTGCCGGGGGCCAGCGGCTGCTGGACCCGACCCGCGCCGATGACGACCGCCCCGCACCCGTCCCCGAACAGGCTGTGGATGATCACATCGTTGACATTGTCGTCGAAGACCGCATTCACCGAGCTGAGCTCGAGGCACACCACCATGGCCTTCTTATCCGGATGCGCCCGAACATAATCCACGGCAGTGCGAATGCCGTTCATCGCGGCGGCGCACCCCATGAAGCTCACCACGACCCGACCCACCGACGGCGATAGCCCGAGCTGCTTCACCACGGCCACGTCGACGCCGGGGGCGATGAAACCGGTGCTGGTCACGAAGACGAGCAATCCGATTTCCGCCGCCGCGTCCTCGATTCCGGCGAGTGCGCGCCCGGCGACATCGACGGCCAGCGGCACCGCGTGCCGGTAGTACAGGTTCATCCGGTCACGGATCGTGCCAGGATCCCTACTGAACGGCAGGAATTCGGGATCGAGCGGATCGACGACCATGCGCCGGGTGTCGATCTTGGTCTTCTGGTAGATCCGCGAGATCCGCGCCCGCTGCTGCGGATCGGTGAACAGCTCGGCGACCCGGTCGGCGGCATCGTCCTGAGCGACATGCCGACTCGGCGCTCCGGTCGCAATGCTCTCGATCACGCCGACCGTGGTCGGCGGCGCCGGTGGCAGCCCGTATTCGGCGAGGTTGTGGCCGTGCTCGTTCCCCTGGCGAGCCGCCGAAGTTCCCTCATCGATGCTGATAGACACGAAATTCTCCCCGTTCTTGTGAAAATGGTGATCGGCGCCGCCGTCGGGGGGCGGCTCGATCGGTCGATCGGTCAGCGGAATCGGTTCAGACCGTGCCGATTCCGGTGAACCCCTGTGCTGTGTAGACCGCGCATGTCTTCAGTGCTCCCGGCGCGAAGTGCTCGCGGATGAAGCCCCAGTTCCGTTCCTCGGCCTCGCGTGAGGGCGACAGCAGGTAGGTGCGGCAGAGCTTCGGGAACCGATCGGTGAAGAAGTTCTTGGCAGGCAGCCATTCGACCCCGAATTTCGCCGCCTCCTCGCGCAATACGTCCTCGGTGGCGATATTGGCGAATCCGCTGCGCTGGAACGGCAGCACGTGATGTACGCGGTGTGAACTCAGACCCGCCGCGAGAAAACAGTCGATATAACGGTTTCCGATCACCTCGAGGTCGTAGGCCTGCTCCACTTGGTTGACGGCCCAGTCCTCGGTATCGGGTGCGGGGAGTTCCTCGGTCTCCACTTCGAAATCATGACTCGCGACAACCAGGAAGGTGCTGATCCACAGCGTCACCACGAATTGCAGTGCCCAGGCCCAGAAATCGCCCGCGAGGGTGAATACCACCAACTCGCCGAGCAGTAGCGCGCGCACCCCGAACGATCCGATGAAGTGTGGCAGTGCTCCGCCCCACGTTCCGTACATGTCCTTGATGCCGACTTTTCGGGTGAGTCGGCAGACATCGAGCAGTCGAATCGTCATGCCGGTCACTGTGTGACCGAATTTGTGCAGGGTGTGAATTGGCACACGGTATAGCCGCGGCACCCGCATCATCATGGTGAAGACGTTCTTCTTGATATCGACTTCACTCTGGGTGTGCGGGTGGTGCAGCAGTGCGTGGCCGTCCGCCGTGACGAAAGCCAGTGCCACGTAATTGAAATCGAAGGTGTTCGTGTAGATCTTGTTGAGGCCCTTTTGCGCCCGGTGGATCGCGTAGTGGCCGAATCCGGCCAGCGAACTGCGCAGCAGCACCATCGCGATCACGAAGACCGGCAACGGCATCCAACTGCGCTCGAACAGGCGCAACCCCTGGACCGCGAAGTACGCGACGGCCAGCACCGCGACCACGATGTTGAAGATCGTGTCCATGCGCCGCAGGCGCGCGGCCAGCTGCGGTTCTTTCAACCGCGCCTTCACCTGGTGGAGCAGATCATCCTTATTGTCGAATCGGTACTTCGGGGTGTCCTGCCAGCTGTCGAAGCCTTCTTTGAACAAGAAATCCGGTGCGTTGTTCTTCGGATGGATGTCCTCGGGCAATGCGTCGCGGCCGAGCGCATATCGCTCGAGCATTCGTCCGATGCGTTCCGGATCGCGATGGTAGGACCCGATGATCGAGGTGATGTCGCGATTTTTCGTTCGCCCGATGAAGAACTCGCCGCCGGGATGCTTGGAGATCCAGTCGCTCAGATCGTAGGCTTTTCCGTTGTATACCCACACATTTGAGATCTGCGGGCCACCAGGAGGCGGCCCGGGCGGTCTACGGAAGTCCCGCTCCTCCGCTTCTGGTCGGCTGTTCGTCATCGCATTCCTCCGTGTCTGATCCGCGGTTCGGTGGCCGTTGTCGGCCCCGGGGTTATGGCGTGTATCGCGGACAGGCGCGGGGTCGCGTCATCCGGTGAACCGGATGTCCCGCCAAAGTCGCACGCACTGCCTGAACGTTCATGACAGCATCGTGCTTCCAGTGCCTTACATCTCACCAAACAATCCCTTAACCCGGTTACTTTCGCGTCGGATTCCCCCCGATCTCTGCGAGAAGACCGCACCAAGGGTAACGTCGTCACCCGAAGTGTGTGCGGCTCGCCTCGACTTCGCCTGCGAACGGGGTCGAGTTGGCCTGCGGGACAGGCTAATCTGGCGGGCGAAATGCTGCACTACATCGGGCGGCAGCACCAGCTGTCTCCGTCATACCAACCGGTCGTATCGACCTCGCACTCTTCTGGGGGCAGAACATTGAGTGATCTGACAGCGCGAGCACGCACCTCGCACCGAATCCGGCTTCGCCGACCGGGACTCGTGCCCGCCGTGGTCGCGGCGTCGATGTTCGCGGCACTGGTGACGGGTTGCAGCTCCAGCTCCGACTCGAAGTCCACCACTTCGTCTGCACCGCCTTCGGGCCAACTGCCCGATGCGGCGCAGATCGTGCAGGAGTCCGCCAGAACCACCCAGACTCTGCAGGCCGTGCACCTGAATCTGAAGGTGGACAACCTCACCAACCTCCCGGTCGAGACCGTTTCGGCGGATGTGACCAACCAGCCGCAGGGCGCCGGTCAGGCGATCGGTGAGGCGAAGGTGCGGACCAAGCCCGAGGCCGACTTCATCCAGGCCAAGTTCCTGGTCGTTGACAAGGTGATGTACGCGCAGACCGGTGGTTCCTCCGCCTACGCCAAAGTGGGTTCGGCCGAACAGATCTACGACCCGGGCGTAATCCTGGACAGGGACAAGGGTCTGGCCAACCTCATCGCCCAGGTGAAGAACCCTAAGGTGGAGGGTCGCGAAAAGCTCGATGGCACCGACACCGTGAAGGTGTCCGGCACCATCGACTCCTCGGTGATCGATCCCATCGTGCCCAAGTCGGGTGACCCGGCCGGTACGTTCCCGATCACCCTGTGGATCGCGGATGTCGCGCCGCCGTCGGGTTCGTCATCGGCGCTGCCGTCGCAGGCCGCCTCGCCCGGCACCGGCCCGAATCTGGTTCAGGCAGTGGTCAAGCGGGATCCGGGCACCATCAAGGTGACGCTGTCGGCGTGGGGTAAGCCGGTCAAGGTCACCGCGCCGCCGAAGTAGGACTTCTTACTCGGCGAACCGGCCCGGGCAGCGCAACGGCGGCAATTGTCGTCGGCCGCATCCCGGGCCGGTTCGCGTTTTCGGCTCGGTCAGGCCTCGGTACTGCGTTCCGGCAGATCGAGCACCAAACGTGCGCCGCCGAGTGGGCTGTCGTCGAAATAGGAGCGGCCGCCGTGTAATTGGGCCTGCTGGGCGACGAGCGCGAGGCCGAGTCCGGATCCGCCCTTACTGGCCTGACTGCCGCGGAAGAATCGTTCGAAGACGGCGGTGCGCTCCTCGACGGGAATGCCGCGGCCATTGTCGTCGACGGTGATCAGTATGTGGCCATTGGGGATTCGGTGCGCGGAGACCACTGCCTCGGTGGCACTGCCGTGTTTGACCGAGTTGGCCAGGGCATTGTCCACCGCCAGCCGCAGTCCGGCGGGCAGGCCGCGGGTGATCAGTTCGGCATCGGTATCGATGCGTACGCTCAGTCCCGGGAAGTGTCGCATGGCATCGTGCGCGGCTTGATCGCACAGATCGCCGACGTCGGTTGCTACATGATCGCGCTCATGCGTCAGATCGCCGGACGCCAGACGTTCCAGTGCGGCCAAGGTGGTTTCGACGCGGCCCTGGCTGCGCTGCACGTCGGCGAGGATTTCGGCGCGCTGCGCCTCGTCCAGATCGAGGGTGCGCAGCACCTCGAGATCGGTGCGCATCGCGGTGAGGGGTGTGCGCAGTTCATGTGCGGATACGGCCGCGAAATCCCTTGCGGTTTCCAGTGCGGCGGCGGTTTCGCTCTGCGCCTGATCCACCCGCTGTAGTAGGGTGTTCACCGCCTCAGCGAGCTTCTCCGCCTCCTTGACTCCGGATCCGTCGACCGGTGCCTGTGGATTGTCCGGATCGCGATATCCGCTGCGCGCGCCGACCTGTCGGGTCAGATCGACGATCGGGCGCACCGCACGGCCCGCGAGCAGCCAGCCGAGTGCGGCCGCGGTGGCGATCGCCAATCCGGCTCCGGCCAGCACCCAGCGTTGTTGCTCGGCAGTTGCCCGTGCCGCGTCGGTGGCCGGAATGCCCAGCGAGACAACCCGTCCCGCTGGCTGGTTCTCGGTGGTGGTGAGCACGCGGAACGGTGTGCCGTTCACGGTGACCGAATGCGATCCGATCGGCTGTTCGGGCAGGCGAATTGGTGTGCTCGCCACGATCGTGTTGTTATCGCGGACCGTCACCGCCATGTCATAGGTCGGACCGACCAGACCGAGCACACCGACGGCAAGCACCGAATCGATCAGCACCAGCCGCGAAGCGATGGTCAGCTGCTGATCGGTCTGGGCCAGATTATTGCGCTCGATGGCCTGTGAGGAGAGCACACCGATGATCGTGACAATGATGATCGCCCCGACGGCGGCCGCTCCGGCCACCCGGGTACGCAGCGAGAATGTGCGCCGCCGCCGTTTTGCGGGAGTCGCTGGGCCGGAGGTCAGCTGGGGCGCCGGTGTCATGGCGCACTCACTTGGGCGCTCGCAGCACGAACCCGACGCCGCGGACGGTGTGCAGGAGCCGGGGCGTGCGCTCCACCTCCAGCTTGCGCCGCAGATATCCGACGAAGACATCGACGACGTTGGTATCGGCGGCGAAGTCGTAGCCCCACACCAATTCCAGCAGCCGCTCGCGGCTCAGCACCACGCCCGCATTGCGCGCCAGGGTGGACAGCAGTTCGAATTCGCGCTTGGTGAGCTCGATTTCGCGCCCGTTCAGCAGTGCGCGGTATCCGGCTACATCGACCTCGAGCGGTCCGACCGCGATCGCGCCGGGGGTGGCCGAGGCCGGGGCATCCGAGCGGCGGCGCAGCAAAGCCTTTATCCGCGCTACCAATTCGGCCAGAACGAACGGCTTGGTCAGATAGTCGTCGGCACCGGATTCCAGTCCGGAGATCCGGTCGTCGACGGAGGCGCGGGCGCTGAGCACGCAGATCGGGACGTCATTGCCGAGTGCGCGCAATGCCGTCACCACGCCCGCGCCGTCGAGCACCGGCATATTCATATCGAGCACGACCGCGTCCGGCGCCTGCTCGGTCACACTGCGCAGCGCCTCCGCGCCGTCCCTGGCGACCCGAACCTGGAAGCCGGACAGGCGCAGCCCGCGCTCGACCGATGCGAGTACGTCCTCGTCATCGTCGACGACAAGGACGGTCGGGTTTGCGCTGCGTTCGATGGTCACATCGTTCATTCTGCTCCCCCAGCTCCCCGGATATTCCGGCCATACCAGCAGGTGTTCCCATGTTTTGGGGCAGGTCCCGCAGCGGGTGCCTCGGCATTGTCGGGCGTACCCGGCGAGTTACCCATGTGCTTGCTGGACCGGTCGGCCGGTCGGTATCCGGGGAGTCAGCTCGGCGTGTCGGACGGCCGTCAGTAGTTGTGGCAGGTCTCGGCCACCGTGCGGATGGTTGTCGCCAGACTGTTGGCGCGCGGATCGTTCTCCGCATCCTTCGCGGCGTCCGGGTTCTCGTTGATCATTGCCTGGAGTTCAGCGCGGCGCTGCTCGACCGGTTGGTCGAACTTGCGCTGCAGTTCGGCCTTCTGGGTCGGATTGGCGTCGAGCATCGCCGCCAGTTGCGGTGCTTTGGCGTGCAGCGCCGCATCGACCTGCGCGAAGGTGCAGTCGGAACTCAGCAGCGGCCCGGCCAGTGTCATCGGATCCGCGGCTGCGATGGCCGGGGAGAGCAACACGGCCACACTGGCCGTTGCGCCTGCGGCGAGCGCGGCGACGGCCGGGCGACTGCGGAAGAGTTTCATCTGTGCCTCCAGATCTACGGGTCTACGTCTTCGATCAGTGCTGTGGTCCAGCGCCTCAGACGCTATTGCCCAGCGCTGGCACAGGTGTGAGCTATCCCTGAGGATTCCCTAAGGGGTGTAACGCCGCCTTGCCGCAAAGTTATGACGGCACAATGGGATCGCCGTTCGGGGCGACGGCTTCGGGTCCCGACTCCTGCAGACGGCTGGCCCGGATCTGCACTTCCAGTGCGGCCAGCACCGAGGGATCTTCGATGGTTGACGGCACCTCGTAGGTATCGCCCGCGGTGATCTGGCGGAGGGTCTTGCGCAGGATCTTGCCCGATCTGGTCTTGGGCAGTGCGGAGACGATGACGGCGTCGTGCAGGGTGGCGATCGCGCCGACCTGCTCGCGCACCCGGGCGACCAGTTCCTCGCGGAGGCGCTCCGGATCGATTTCGACGCCGGATTTGAGCACCACGTATGCGATCGGCCGCTGGCCCTTGAGTTCATCGGGCAGCCCGATCACCGCGCATTCGGCGACCGCGGCATGTCCGGCGATGGCGGCCTCGATGCTGCCAGCGGAGAGTCGGTGCCCGGCCATATTGATCACGTCGTCGCTGCGACCGAGTACGTAGAGGTAGCCGTCCTCATCGAAGTATCCGGAGTCGCCGGTGAGGTAGTGGCCGGGAAATGCCGACATATAGGAACGCTGGAAGCGCTCTTCGTCGCGCCATAGCCCGGTCAGCGTGCCGGGCGGTAGTGGTAGCCCGATGACGATATTGCCCTCGGTACCCGGCGCGACCGGATTGCCCTCGGCATCGAGCACCCGCAGCCGGTAGCCGGGGACCGGCACCGACGCCGAACCCGCCTTGATCGGAAGCTGCTGCAGGCCGAGCAGATTCGCGCAGATCGGCCAGCCGGTCTCGGTCTGCCACCAGTGGTCGACCACCGGGCAGTCCGTCCGGTCGGCGAGCAATACTTCGCTGGCCCACTCGTAGGTGGCCGGATCGAGGCGCTCCCCGGCGCAGAACAGCGCGCGCAGGCCGGACAGGTCGTAGCTGTGCGCCAGCTCGGCATCGGGATCGGTCTTGCGGATGGCGCGCAGCGCGGTCGGCGCGGTGAACAGCACCCGGACGTTGTGCTCTGCGACCACCCGCCAGTACGCACCCGCGTCCGGAGTGCCGACCGGCTTGCCTTCGTAGAGCAGCGTTGTCGCGCCGACCAGCAGCGGCGCATAGACGATGTAGGAGTGGCCGACCACCCAGCCCACATCGGAGGCCGCCCACATCACCTGGCCGGGACCGACGTCATAGATATTGCGCATGGACCAGGCCAGCGCGACCGCATGTCCGCCGTTGTCGCGGACCACGCCCTTCGGCTTCCCGGTGGTGCCCGAGGTGTAGAGGATGTAGAGCGGATCGGTCGCGGCGACCGGCACCGGATCGGCGGGTGGCGCATCTCGGACAGCGTCGTCCCAATCCAGCCATTGCGCCGCGACGGTCTGGGCAGAACTCGGCAGTGATTCGGTGGCCGGCTGTGGGGCGGGGAAGTGGATAGTCGGGAACTGCGGGCGCTGTTTCACGATCACGTGGCGCGGCGCGCTGGTCTCGGCGAGATCGAGCGCCTGCAGCACGATCGGCGGATAGTCGACCGCCCGGCCCGGCTCCAAGCCGCCCGAGGCAGTGACGATGAGCACAGGCTCGGCATCGTCGATGCGGGCGGCGAGTTCGGGTGCGGCGAAGCCGCCGAAGACCACCGAATGCACCGCGCCGATGCGGGCGCAGGCCAACATGGCGATCACGGCCTCGGGGATCATGGGCAGGTAGATGACGACGCGGTCACCCGCCGAGACGCCCAAACGGACCATCGCACCGGCGAATTCGGCAACCGCCGCGAGCAGTTCGGCGTAGGTGAAAACACCACTGGTGCCGGTCATAGCGGAGTCGTATATTAGTGCGGGCTGATCGGCCCGGCTCACTTCGTTCGGCGCGGCACCACCGTGCACATGCCGGTCGAGGGCGTTGAAGGAGGTATTCAGGCGAGCGTCCGGAAACCATCTGGCCATCGCGCGAGCCGTGGTGTCGACGATCTGGGTTGGCGGGACCTCCCAGTCGATCGCCTCCGCCGCCTCGGCCCAGAACTCGGCGGGATCGACCAGGGAGGTCTGATACATCGGCCGGTACTCATTCCGCCCTGTCTCCCGACCACCACCTCCCGTGGAATCGCTGCGCGATGCAGTGCGCCCACCCGTCTCCCGACCACCACCCCCCGTGGAATCGCTGCGCGATGCAGTGCTCAAAACCGTGCTCCCTAGCCTCGCTCGATGCCCGCCTCGATAGATCAGCACGATTGTGGCAGACTTCACGCGACGCCCGGGTGGGTGCCGCGACCTTTGGTTTTGCCAATTATCGGCAGGTCAAGGCCCGTAACCATACTCAACGTCACCCAAGCTGTTATTGATCCGTTAGAATCTGATGTCACTTATTTGGGCCGTCGTAGACGCAATTTCTCGGCCAGCCGCAGTTCCTCGGCCAGCTCTGCCTGTCGAGCCAGCATGCGATTGTCTAGGTTCGCTGATGGCACGTGGTTGGGGCCAGTTTGGAAAGTGAGTGGGAGATGCGTGACGCCGCAAGGTCCGGCAGCAAACGCTGGGCGCTCGGCAACTGGGACCTGCGCTGGAAGGTTACGGCGGTCTTGGCCGTTCCGCTGGCAGTCGCAGTTGGGCTCGGCGTGTCCAGGATTACCACCGAGTTCGCCGACGCGAACCGACTGGACGCCGCCGCTGGGAACATCGAGGCGATTCCGGCCGTCACCGCGCTGAGTGCGCAGACGGCGACGACGGCGGGTTCGCAGATGATTTCGATCATGCCGAACGTGTCGATCGTGTCCGATAAGAACCTCGCGGACCTCGACAAGGTCATCGCCGATGCCGAGCAGTCGGTCGGCAAAGTCGACGGTGTCGCGGGTGCTCGCGCATCGCTGGACAGCATGATCACCCAGGCCAAGGCCGTGCGCGCCCAGGGCAAGAACGTCACGACGCAGACACCGGCCGAAATCATCGGCATGATCGACAAGGTCCGCAACGACAGTGTGCGCATCGTCGAGTCGACGGTCGGCCAGGTCAGCGACCAAGCCATCGAACAGGCGAAGCTGCGGCTGGTCGACTCGCTGAACACCCGCGCCGCGCTGGTCGGTGAGGTCGCCGCATTCCCCGAGGTGCTGCGCGGTTCGGCGGCGGGCGTGCAGGGCGCGATCACCGCGGCCAATACCGAGCGGGCGATGCTCAACGTGCTCGCCCACCGCTTCCCGGACGCCGACTCCTCGATCGCCGACCTGCGCGCCGGTATCGATAACCGGATCTCGCTGCTGACCAGCCCGGAGGCACAGTCCGGCAAGATCCCGGTCGGTGATCTGAAGAACTCGCTGACCGGCAGCCTCGATGTCTACGAGCGCGTGGTCAACAAGTCGACCAAGGACATCGATACGGCGATGAGTGCGCTGGTGTCCACGGCCAATACCGATGCGTGGACCTACACCGCGGTCGTCATCGCGACCATTCTCGCCGCGCTGTTGCTCGCGGTCTTCGTCGCGCGCTCGATGATCGTGCCACTACACCGGCTGCGCCTCGCGGCGCTGCGCGTCGCCGAGAGCGATCTGCCGCACGAGGTCGCCCAGCTGCGCAACGGCGCGTCCCCGGAGGACGTGCCGCTGGAACCGATGCCGATCCGCAGCGCCGAGGAGATCGGTCAGCTGGCCAGGGCCGTCGACGACATCCACGGCCAGGCCCTGCGTTTGGCCAGTGACCAGGCCCAGATGCGTGCCCAGGTCAATGACATGTTCGAAACCCTGGCCCGGCGCTCCAAGTCGCTCGTCGACCACCAGCTCAGCTTGATCGAGGCGATGGAGTACGACGAGAAGGACCCCCGCCTGCTGGAAAACCTGTTCCGGCTGGACCATCTCGCGGCTCGTATGCGCCGGAACGGCGACAACCTGCTGATTCTCGCGGGCACCAGGCAGCGGCGCAGCAAGTCCGCGCCGGTCGAGATCGCGGACGTGCTGCGTGCGGCGATCTCCGAGGTCGAGGACTACGAACGGGTGAAGCTCGGTGCCACGCCGCGTGGTTCGCTGGTCGAGCCCGCCGCCTCGGATATGGCGCACCTGTTCGCCGAACTCCTGGACAACGCGCTGCGCGCCTCGCCGCCGGAGACCGACGTGAAGTTCACCTTCGCGCAGGGACACGACCAGGGCATGCTCATCGAGGTCGCGGACCGCGGCATCGGTATGCCGCCCGCCGAGATGGCCGATATCAACCGACGGCTCGAGCAGACCGCCGAACCCGGTCCGGATACCGCCCGGCACATGGGTCTTTTCGTGGTCGGCCGACTGGCCGAGCGGCACGGACTCACTGTGCGGCTGCGTCCGACCTTCGATACCGCGCGGGATCCCGGTGTCACGGTTACCGTGCATGTTCCGATGAAGCTCATTGTGCTCGGGCAGGGACAGACCACCGCGATGCCGCAGGCGGCGACGCCGCAGGTTGCCGCCGGTGGTCCGCAGCGGCCGTCGACTCCGGCGGCGATGCAGACGCGTGCGATCACCAGGACGCCGGGCGGCAATGTCATGGTTACCGTCGATCCCGGTGTGAGCGGCCCGATTCCGGTCAGCAGTCCGGCGCCATCCGCGACGAGTGGGCCGATTCCGGCCGCAGGTGGTCTGCCGCAGCGTTCGCCCGGCTCGACCATGGCCTCGGGATCTTCCGGACTGCGTCAGGATTCGGCGCAGTCGGGTGCGTCCCTGCGCCCCGCGTCGGGACAGGCGCCGAGCGGTCCGCAGCGCGGCAAGCTAGCCGCGGCCAGCCTGCCCAAGCGCAATGTCACTCCCGGCGGTCCGCCGCCGAACCGGCCCGGCGCCGAGCCGACCATCTCCGGTGGCGGCCTGCCGCCGCGGAATCTGGATACGGCATCGCGCAGCGATTCGTTGGGTGGTGGCGGTCGGGAGACGGGCGGGCGTAGTGGTGGTCTGCCACAGCGTCAGCCCGGCACGAGCGGGGTGCCGCAGCCCGAGGGTGGTCCGGTCGGTGGTGGTCTGCCGCAGCGTCAGCCGGGTACCAATGGTGTGCCGCCGCGCGAGGGTGCTGGCGGTCTGCCACAGCGTTCGTCGGGTTCGAACGGTCTGCCGCAGCGTGAGCCCGGTGCGACCGGTCTGCCGGCGCGCGACACGGGCTCGGGTTTGCCACAGCGGGATGCCGGTTCGGGTCTGCCGCAGCGCGAGTCGGCGTCGGGTGGTCTGCCCCAGCGTGAGCCGGGTGTGACCGGTCTGCCGCAGCGGCAGTCGCCCGCGGCGAATCTGCCGCAGCGCGAGACGCCGAACGGCTTGCCGCAGCGCGAAGCCGGGGCCAGAGGTCTGCCGCAGCGGGATGCCGGGGCGAATGGTCTGCCCCAGCGTGATTCGGGTCTGAGCGGTCTGCCGCAGCGGGATACCGGCTCGGGTCTGCCGCAGCGCGACCCCGCTTCCGGTGGTCTGCCGTTGCGTGAGTCGGCTTTGGGTGGTGGTCTGCCGCAGCGTGATGCGGGTTCGACCGGTCTGCCGCAGCGTGAGTCGGCGTTCGGTGGTCTGCCGCAGCGTGAGTCGGCGTCGGGCGGTCTGCCGCAGCGGCAGTCGCCCGCGGCGAATCTGCCGCAGCGCGAGACGCCGAACGGCTTGCCGCAACGGCCGTCGAACGGTCTGCACCAGCGTGATGGCCTGCCGTCGCGCGATAGCCTGCCGTCCCGCGATGGCTTGCCGTCTCGCGATGCTCTCCCGCAGCGGGAGCCGGGTATCCCCGGTCTGCCCCAGCGGGAGCCGGGTGCGACCGCACTGCCGCGTCAGGAAGTCCCGCCGGGTGTCGCATTGCCACGGCGCGATCGCGGTCTGACCCAGCCCGCGGCGAGCGGTGAGGTGCCCGCGGTCTCCGAGAGCGGAACCTCGACCGCACCGCGCGATCCAGGGCGGCACAGCTTCAAGCCTGATCCGGAGAAGGCGGCGTCTTTCTTCCAGACCAGGTTGCAGCCGGCGGTCGATTCTGATTCGGTAATGGGCGGCACCCCGATCTTCGCCGAGATGATGTCGGCGTGGCTCTCGGATCCGAATGCCGACCGGTCCCAGGTGGCGGCATCCTTCGAATCGCCGGGTGACGAAGGATGGCAGGCCGCTCGCCGCGCGAGTGAGGCCCAGACCGAAACAAAGACGGCTGCCGGGTTGCCGCAACGCAATCCGGGCGGGAGGCTGGTCCCCGGTGGTGTCAACGGCAACGCCGATCGCGCGCCGCGTCGCGATCCAGAAACGATCAGGTCCAGCTTGAGTCGTCACCAGCAGGGCGTCCGGGATGGCCGCGCAATGAAGGCAATGAACCTAACCGGAGATAAAGGAGACCGATGAACCCCGATCTAGGTGGTACGAATCGTCAGCTGGATTGGCTGGTTTCGAACTTCGCCAACGAGGTTCCTGGCGTAGCTCATGCCGTCCTGGTCTCGGCTGACGGCCTACTCATGGCGGCGAGCGCGCAGCTGCCGGTGGACCGCGCCGAACAGCTCTCGGCTGTCACCGCCGGACTTGCCAGCCTCTCGGTGGGCGTCTCGAACCTATTCGAAGGCGGCACCGTGCTGCAGTCGGTGGTCGAGATGGAGCACGGTTACCTGCTACTCATGGCAGTCGGCGACGGCTCCTATCTCGCGGTGCTGACGAATACGTCATGCGATATCGGCCAGGTCGGTTACGAAATGGCCCTGTTGGTCGAACGTGTGGGTCAGACGGTGCAGGCCACGCCACGCGTCACGATGGGTTCCTGATGGTGGGATGGACATAGACGATCACCGCATGGGGAGCGCCGAGCCCAGCCTCGTTCGCCCGTACTCCTTGACTGCGGGTCGCACCCGGCCCGCGGTCGAGTTGGCGTTGGAGGCACTCGTCGCATCGCATCCGGTCGCCTTGGAGCGGCAGTTCGAACTGACCAACATCGAGACGTCCATCGTGGAGTTGTGCAGAGAATCGCCGTCCGTTGCCGAAGTGGCAGCGCGTTTGGGTATCCCCATTGGGGTGGCCCGCGTGCTGGTGGCCGACCTCATCGAGGCCGGGCATGTGCGAGTGTCGGCGACTTTGAAAGACGATTCCAGCGACGATGAGCGTCGCGAGCTGATCGAAAGGGTTCTCAGTGGACTCCGGCGTATTTGATTCGACGGCGCAGGTCGATACCCGTACCAGTAAGCCGACTTCGGCGAAGATTGTCGTCGCAGGCGGCTTCGGTGTTGGCAAGACCACGTTGGTTGGTGCAGTTTCGGAGATCGTTCCGCTGCGCACCGAGGCTTTGGTCACCAATGCCAGCACCGGAATCGACAATCTGACCGGCATTCCGATGAAGTCGACCACCACGGTGGCGATGGACTTCGGCCGGATCAGCCTCGCCGACGATCTGGTGTTGTACCTGTTCGGTACGCCGGGCCAGTACCGATTCTGGTTTATGTGGGACGACCTGATCCGCGGCGCCATCGGCGCGGTGGTGCTGGTCGACACCCGCAGACTCGAGGACAGCTTCGCCGCAGTCGACTACTTCGAGGCGCGCAGCCTGCCATTCCTGGTTGCGCTCAACGAATTCGACGACGCACCGCGGTATCCGATCGAGGACATCCGTCAGGCCCTCGCGGTGCCTGCGGATGTGCCGATCCTGTCCATCGACGCCCGCCGTCGCGAGCCCGCCAAACAGGCGTTGGTTTCGCTCACCGAATACGCCCTACGCAAGGTCATGCAAGGCTACTGAGCCCCTGCGGAGCGAGTGGCTAAGCTCGCTCGGTGAGGATTTCCGCGCGGGAGCTGTTCGGGCAACTGCTCGATTCGGGCTCGTATATCAGCTGGGACCGGCCACCGGTGACGGTGGCCGCGTCCCGGCGGTACCGCGAGGATCTGCGTAAGGCCGCGCTGATGGCCGGGACCGATGAGTCTGTGCTCACCGGTGAAGGTCTGCTGCGTGGCCGTCGCGTGGCCGTAATCGCCTGCGAGTTCGGTTTTTTGGCGGGTTCGATCGGTGTGGCCGCGGCGGAGCGTATCGTCGTGGCGGTCGAGCGCGCGACCGAACTCGGATTGCCGCTGGTCGCGTCGCCGACCTCCGGTGGCACCCGAATGCAGGAGGGCACAGTCGCTTTCGTGCAGATGGTGAAGATCGCGGGTGCGGTCGCGGCGCACAAGGCGGCCGGACATCCGTATCTGGTCTATCTGCGCAATCCCACCATGGGCGGCGTCTTCGCGTCCTGGGGTTCGCTCGGGCATATCACCTTCGCCGAACCCGGTGCGCTGATCGGGTTTCTCGGCCCGCGCGTCTATAAGGCGTTGTACGGCCGGGATTTTCCGGAGGGCGTGCAGGTCGCGGAGAATCTGTACCACAGCGGTGTGATCGATGGGGTGCTGCCGGTGCCGGTATTCCGCCGGATCGCGCACCGCGCCTTGAGCGTTCTGAGCGGCGTGCCGGATCCCGTTGCGGCCGAACTCGGTTGGGCGGCACCTGTGCACGGCACCGGTACGTCGCCGGATCGTGTGGACTCGATCGATGTGGAGGCGAATGACGTTGTCCCGGCCTGGGATTCGGTGCGGATCTCGCGCCGTCCCGGCAGGCCCGGTATTCGTGACCTTTTGCGCCATGTGACGCAACGGGTGCCGCTCAGCGGCACCGGCCAGGGCGAATCCGATCGCACGATCGTGCACGCGCTGGCCCGTTTCCGCGGCCAGCCGTGCGTGGTCTTCGGCCACGACCGCTCCGGGCAGCAGGGCGAACACACCATGGGACCGGCCGCGCTGCGGGAGGCACGGCGCAGTATGGCGATTGCTGAGGAGTTGCGGCTACCGCTGGTGCTGGTGATCGATACGGTCGGCGCGGCGCTGTCGAAGGAGGCCGAGGAACGCGGGCTCGTACCGGAAATCGCGCGCTGCATTGCGGATCTGGTGACCTTGGACACCCCGACCATCTCGATCCTGCTCGGCCAGGGCACCGGCGGCGGCGCACTGGCCCTGCTCCCGGCCGACCGCGTGCTGGCCGCCACCCACGGCTGGCTCGCGCCGCTGCCGCCGGAGGGCGCCAGCGCGATCGTCTACCGCGATACCGCCCACGCCCCGGAGTTGGCCGCGGCACAGGGCATTCGGGCCGCCGATCTACTCGCCGACGGTGTGGTCGATCGCATCGTCCCCGAATTTCCCGACGCCGCTGACGAACCGGTCGACTTCGCCCGACGCATGGTTGCCGCCATTGCCGAGGAGCTGGCCGGTCTGCGCGCCCGACCGCTGGACGAACTGCGCGCGTCCCGGCATACCCGCTACCGCCGCCTCGGTCTGCCCGAATCCTGAGCGACTCCGACAACCGGCGCAAATCGCGTGGCAGCCGGCAAACCGGTGGTCAACACGCGGAGGGCTTTCGTTGACGACTCGGCACGGCACTTCTACGGTCGGACTGTGACCTTCAGAAGCGAGACCTGCACCATCCCTTCGATCGTGCTGAACGACGGGAACGTGATCCCGCAGCTCGGCTTCGGTGTGTTCCAAGTTCCGCCCGATGACGTCTACCCGGTCGTTACCGCCGCACTGGAGGCGGGCTATCGCAGCATCGACACTGCCGCGATCTACGGCAATGAGGAGGGCACCGGTCGCGCCATCCGAGAATCCGGGCTGCCGCGCGATGAGATCTATGTCACCACCAAACTGTGGAATTCCGAACAGGGCTACGACTCCACGCTGCGCGCCTTCGACGTCAGCATGGCCCGGCTCGGTCTGGACTACCTCGATCTCTACCTCATCCACTGGCCGATGGCGCAGGCTGATCGCTATGTCGGGACCTTCAAGGCATTCCAGACATTGAAGGCCCACGGCCGGGTCCGCTCGATCGGCGTCTCGAACTTCACCGTCGGCGACCTCGACCGACTCATCGGCGAGACCGGTGAGATTCCGGTGGTCAATCAGATCGAACTGCATCCCCGGCTGGCCCAGCGCGAGCTGCGCGCCTTCCACGATACGAACGCCATTGCCACCGAGGCGTGGAGTCCGCTCGGTCAGGGCACGCTGCTCGATGATCCGACCATCGTCGCCATTGCCAGCCAGGTCGGCTGCACTCCGGCCCAGGTGATCATCCGCTGGCATCTGCAGTTGGGCATCATCGTCATCCCGAAGTCGGTCACCCCGTCGCGCATTACCGCCAATTTCGATGTCTTCGGCTTCGAACTCACCCGCGAACAGATGGACGCCATCAACGCGCTGGACAGCGGATCCCGGATCGGTCCCGATCCGGCCACTTTCACGATCGGGATGTAGCCCCTCGCGCTATTGCAACCCCAGGTACTCGGTGAGTTCCTGGGCGGCTGCGCGTCCGGCTCGGTTGGCGCCGATGGTGCTCGCCGACGGGCCGTAGCCGATCAGATGAATGCGCGGGTCGACCGCTACCTGAGTGGCGAGGCGGCCGGTCATGGTGATGCCGCCGCCGGGGCCGCGCAGGCGCATTGGCGCCAAATGGTCCAGTGAACTGCGGAATCCGGTCGCCCACAGGATCACATCGGCCGGTTGGAACGAACCGTCGGCCCAGCGCACCCCATTCGGTTCGATGCTCGCGAACATCGGCCGCCGGGTCAGCGCACCACGGGCGTGCGCGGCACGCACCCGATCGTCGAGTCGCAGTCCGGTGACCGAGACCACCGAACCCGGCGGCAGCCCGCGCCGCACCCGGTCCTCCACAATGGCGACGGCGGCGCGGCCATCCGCCTCGGCGAACGGCCCATCGCGGAATACCGGTTCCCGCCGTGTCACCCAGGTGGTGGTGGTGACCTGCGAGATCTCGTCGAGCAACTGGACCGCCGACACCCCGCCGCCGACCACGACGACATGCTTACCAGCGAATTCGTCGGCGGTGCGGTAGTCGTGGGTGTGCAGCTGCCGTCCGGTGAAGGTCTCCGCGCCCGGATAGTGCGGGATGAAGGGACGCTCCCAGGTGCCGGTGCCATTGATCAGGCCGCGCACCCGGATGGTGCCCGCGGCATCGGTCTCGACATTCAGCGTCGTGCCGCGCCCGGCCGCGAGGTCCGGGCCTGCGGCGCAGGGGGTTCCGTCCGCATTGCGGTCGCAGACCACGGTCACCGAAACCGGGCGGTGGACCCGCAGATCGAAGCGCTTCTCGTAGAGCTCGTAATAGCGCGGCACCGCGGTCGCCGCGGGTACGGCATCGGAATCGGGCGGCAATGTCTCGGCGAACGACATCCCCGGCAGATCGTGTACCCGATTGACGGTGGTCAGCGTCAGCGATGGCCAGCGAAATTGCCAGGCTCCGCCGGGTCCCGGCGCATGATCGACGATGAGGAAGTCCTGTTCGGGGCGCAATCCGAGACGCTGCAGGTGGTAGCCGGTCGACAGCCCGGCCTGACCAGCACCGATCACCAGGATGGAGAAGTCTGTCGGCACAAGCGGAGATCGTATCGGCATGGTCGGTATGTGCCGCCACCTGTGGCAGAGTTGATGTAACCACTAGAACCGGTCAGCTGGGGAGTATGCATGCTCGGAGTTAGCCGCGATGATGGTGTTGTCACCATCGAGCTACAGCGCGAGGCGCGGCGTAATGCGCTCAACATCGAACTCGTCTCGCGGTTGCGAGATGCGGTGTCGACCGCGGCCGAGGATGCCAGGGTGATCGTGCTCACCGGCCAGGGACCGATCTTCAGTGCGGGCGCGGACCTGTCCGGCGTCCACTCGGACGACTTCCTCGGTGCCCTGCTCGACATGCTGCACACCATCGAATCGGCACCGGTCCCGGTGATCGCGGCGATCAATGGCGCCGCCATCGGCGCTGGCTTGCAGATCGCGCTGGCCTCGGATCTGCGGGTCGTCGAACCCGACGCCTATATCGCCATCCCGGCCGCCAAGCTGGGCATTACCGTCGACCGCTGGACCGTGCGGCGGCTGGTATCGCTGATCGGCGGCGGTCCGGCCCGGACCATACTGCTCGGCGCGGAATCGGTATCGGCGGCCGACGCCTATACCTTCGGCTTCGCCAACCGGCTCGGCACCCTGGCCGATGCGCAGGACTGGGCCAAATCGATTGCCGAACTGGCGCCGCTATCGCTACGTCATTTGAAACTGGTACTCAACGACGACGGCACCCGCGACCCGGACAATGCGCAGCAGCGCGCGGCGCTGGAGGCGGCGTGGACCAGTCAGGACGCCCAGGAGGGACGATTGGCCAGGCAACAGAAGCGTCCGGCGAAATTCGTGGGGCGATAATGAAACCGGGAAAACTTCTCGCAGCGGCGGCGGGCGCGGTCGGCATCACCTGGGTGGTGCGCGCGGTCTGGGATATCCCCTCCGCGATCGGCGCATCGATCAATGCCATCCAGCCCTATGCCGCCGGCGCGGTGAGCTATCGCAATCGGCAGTTCCACAACACCGAGCCGAGCACCCAGTTCGTCTCGGGTGCGGCTCCGTCCCTGCTGTTTTCGGCGCTGACCCGGCGCAACGCCGGTCGTCCGCGCGGCGCGGTCCCGCTGGCGACCCCCGAGGTGCCGACCGAGGCCGCCGATCTCGCGGTCACCTGGTACGGGCACGCGTCGGCCCTGATCGAGGTGGACGGGTACCGGATCCTCGCCGATCCGGTATGGAGTGAACGGGTTTCGCCGTCCCCGCTGGTCGGTCCGGCCCGGCTGCACCCGGTACCGATGTCGCTGGCGGAGCTGCCGCCGGTGGACGCGGTGCTCATCTCGCACGATCACTACGACCATCTGGACAAGGCCACCATTCGCCAGCTGGTACTCGGCCAGGCCGCGCCCTTTCTGGTGCCGATCGGCATCGGAGCGCATCTGCGGCACTGGGGTGTGCCGGAGCATCGGATCGTCGAATTGGATTGGGGCGGTTCGATTTCCCTCGCATCACTGGGGCGCGAGCGTGATGGCAGCGATCTGGTGCTCACCTGCACCGAGGCGCGGCACTTCTCCGGTCGCGGACTGGTGCGCAACACCACGCTGTGGGCGTCCTGGTCCATTGTCGGCCCGACCCGTCGGGTGTATTTCGGCGGTGACACCGGATATACCAAGGCTTTCGCCGAGGCCGGTGCCGCGCTCGGCCCATTCGATCTGACGCTCTTGCCGATCGGGGCATACGACGAGGCGTGGCCGGATGTGCATATGAACCCGGAGGAGGCGGTTCGGGCGCACGCCGATCTGTGTGTCGGCGATCCCGGGCACGGGCTACTGGTGCCCATCCACTGGGCGACCTTCAATCTGGCCTTCCACGGGTGGTCGGAGCCGGTACGCCGGATGGTCGAGGCGGCCAGGGCGGCCGGTACCGCGGTCGCGGTGCCCATGCCGGGACAGCGCGTCGATCCCAATGGCCTGCCCACCGGTGATTTCTGGTGGGAGGATATGGGGTGAACATTTCTGCGGTTCGTCGACAGGAAGGAATGCAGGCATGAGTCTCGTGGACACCCTGAAAGATCTGGTCGGCAAGGGTAAGGATGCGGCGGCCAAGAACGCCGACAAGATCAACGAAGCGGTCGACAAGGCCGGTAGCTTCATCGACGAGAAGACCGGCCACAAATACACCGACAAGATCGGCAAGGTGTCCGAGGCCGCCAAGAAGGCGGTCCCGTCGGATCAAACCGCATCGCCTGCCGCCGCGTCGGAGGAGCCGCCTGCCGCCGAGCCAGCGGAGCCGCCCGCCGCCAAGCCGACGGAGCCGCCCGCCGCCGCGCCCGAGGAACCGGGACAACCACCGGCCTGATCTGTGGCGGGGACCGGTTTCTGTCGGTCCCCGCCCCTAAACTTCAGTTATGGTGACCCGCCGGGAATTCGGTGGCGGCCCGGGCCGGTCGGGCATAGAGGTTGAATTGAGCAACCTCGACAAGGTGCTGTATCCGGCGACCGGAACCACCAAGGGCGAGGTCATCGCGTACTACACGGCCATCGCGCCCGCCATGCTGCCGCATATCGCGGGGCGGCCGGTCACCCGCAAGCGCTGGCCCAATGGGGTCGACGAACCACCCTTCTTCGAAAAGAATCTCGCCGAACACGCACCGTCGTGGCTGGAGCGCCACGGCATCGAGCATTCCGGTCGTAAAGTCGTCTATCCGGTCATCGATTCCGAGGCCGGACTGGCCTGGATCGGGCAGCAGGCGGCGCTGGAAGTCCATGTGCCGCAATGGCGTTTCGACGGTGACCGGGTCGGCCCGGCCACCCGGCTGGTCTTCGACCTCGATCCCGGTCCCGGCGCCGGACTTGCCGAATGCGCGCAGGTCGCGCTGGCCGTGCGCGATATGGTCGAGGGCATCGGGCTGCACGCGTTCCCGGTTACCAGTGGTAGCAAGGGAATTCATATCTATGTCCCCTTGGACCGGGAGTTGAGTCCGGGTGGCGCGTCCACCGTGGCCAAGCAGGTGGCGACGAATCTGGAAAAGCTGCATCCGGATCTGGTGACCGCGACGATGGCGAAATCGGCGCGCGGCGGGAAGGTCTTCCTGGACTGGAGTCAGAACAATCCGTCCAAGACCACCATCGCACCGTATTCGCTGCGCGGCCGGGCCGAACCGAATGCGGCCGCACCGCGCGCCTGGTCCGAGATCGAGAACCGGAAGACGCTGCGGCACTTGCGGTTCGATGAGGTGCTCGCCCGCTGGCGCGATGGCGGCGATCTACTCGCCGAACTGGATCCGCCGATGGCCGACGCGTTGACGAAGTACCGATCGATGCGCGATGCGGCGGCGACTCCGGAACCGGTGCCGTCCGAAGCGCCGACGCCCGGTGCGAACAATCGCTTCGTCGTCCAGGAGCACCACGCGCGGCGGCTGCATTGGGACGTGCGATTGGAACGTGATGGTGTGCTGGTGTCATGGGCGGTGCCGAAGGGCCCGCCGACCACCCCGAAACAGAACCGGCTCGCTGTGCATACCGAGGATCATCCGCTGGAGTACCTGGACTTTCACGGTGCAATTCCGAAGGGACAGTACGGTGCGGGGGAGATGACCATCTGGGATTCCGGCACGTACGAGACCGAGAAGTGGCGCCCGGACGAGGTCATCGTCACCTTTCACGGCGAGCGGTTGCGGGGTCGCTACGCACTGATCCGGACCAATGGCACCCAGTGGCTGATGCATCTGATGCGTGAGCAGTCGCCGCAGGAGGACGGATCGGATGATGGTGCACAGCGGCCCGCCAGCGGTCCGGTCGGACCGCTCGCCGCGATCATCGTGCCGAAACCCGCTGGGCCGGTGCCGCTGCCACGTGGCCTCGCGCCGATGCTCGCGACCGCGGGCGAGGTCGGCGAGCTCGACGATGCCGAGTGGTGCTTCGAAACCAAATGGGACGGCTTCCGGCTGATCGCCGAAATCTCCTCCGGCGCACTGACATTGCGCAGCCGACGGGGTAATACGGTGACCGATCGCTATCCCGGGATCGCGGTGCTCGCCACCGAATTGGCCGACCATGATGTGGTCCTCGACGGCGAGGCCGTGGTGTTCGACGATCACGGAGTGGCCAATCTCGGTCTGCTGCAGGCAGATGCGGCCCGTGCCGTGTTCGTCGCCTTCGATGTGCTGTATCTGGACGGGACCTCGCTGATCCGCAAACGGTATTCGGACCGTCGGCGGGTGCTCGAGGCGCTCGCCGCGAACGCGCCCTCGCTGATCGTGCCGCCGCGACTGGACGGCTCCGGCGCCGATGCGCTGCGCCAGAGTCAGGAGCAGCGGATGGAGGGTGTGGTCGCCAAGCGCCGGGATTCGGTGTATCTGCCCGGCAAGCGCGGACATTCGTGGGTGAAGCAGCGCAACTGGCGCACCCAGGAGGTACTGATCGGCGGTTGGCGGCGCAGCGACGCCCGCAACTTCAAATCGCTGCTGGTCGGCATACCGCATGACGGCAGGCTGTACTACGTGGGGCGAGTCGGCACCGGTTTCAGCGAGCCGGTCATGCGCGATCTGGCCGAGCGGCTCGGCAGGTTGGGGCGCAAGACCACCCCGTTCGACAATGACCTCACCGCCGAGGAACGCGAGGACGCGGTGTGGGTGACGCCGAAACTCGGTGGGACCGTGCGCTTCATGAACTGGACCGAGACCGGTCGCCTCTGGCATCCCGCCTGGGTCGGCTGATCGGTCGGCGAACCGAGTGTGACGGTGGTCGCTGATGGTTTGCCGGTTGATTCGGGTATTCGCTGGGTATCGTGAGTTCGCGGTTGTGTCGGCTCGAAAACGAGGAGTGCGCGGTGGATTTCAAGAATCTGGCGAATAAGGCCATGGACCTGGCTCAGCAGCATGCGGACAAGGTGGATACCGCCATCGATAAGGTGGGCGATCTCGTCGACAAGCAGACCGACGGCAAGTTCGCGAACCAGGTCGACGCGGCGCAGGACGCCGCGAAGAAGGCCATCCACAAGGACAGCTGAGTTCGCCGCTGGCGGATCGGATCTGCCGATCCGCCAGCCGCACGCGGTCGGTCAGCTCTGTTCGCGGGCCAGCAGCGGAATGATGGTCGCGCTGTCGGTGACCATGGCATGTCCCTGGAATTCGAATTCGTCGTAGGCCCGCGCCATCGCCTCCTTATCGCGGCCGCCGACGGCATCGCTGATGATCACCGGCACGAAGCCGAGATCGGTGGAATGGGTGACCGTCGGTGCGATGCCGATCTCCAGTGCGACGCCGGTGATCGCGTATGCACCGATGCCGAGATCGCGCAGCACCGCGGCCAAGGGGGTGCCCTCGAATGCCGACATCGAGGTCTTGTCGAAGATCACCTCGTCCGCCGTCGGCCGCAGCTCCGGGACCAGTTCGAAGGCCGGGGTGTCGCGCTGCAGGATGAACTTCACATCGTCCACGGAATCGACCTGCTGCCAGCTCATTGCCATTCGTAGCGCGAAGGTCCCGCTGAGTCGGCGCGGCAGGAAGAAATGCCGCAGGAAGATGATCGGATAGCCGCCGCGCCGGGCCGCCTCGACAATGCGCGCTACCCGCTCGATGATCTCGGGGCCGTCCGGCAATTGGGAGAGTACGCCGACCTGCATGTCGTAGACGATCACCGCCATGCGGTGCGGCGCGCACACATCGGCGAGTCCTTCGGGAATGTCCAGTCCGTTGCCATGCCGCATGGTCAGCTCACTCCTATTCGATGCCGGTCACGGCCGGGTTACGGCCAGACGGTGCTTCGGTTGCGCGATAGCCACTTTCGAAGCGTGCCGGAGCCCGCTTCGTCCCAACTGTAACCATGTCGGAAATCGGACATGCGCGGCGTCGCCGATGCCCCCGAATGACCGTTGCCGGGGCCTCTGATCAGGCAGTACCGTTTATGGCACTCGAGCTCGGGCGGAAGTCGGCGCAGACGCGTTCCCGGCGTGTTGTGCGTCGCGCCGCGTCGGAACACTGGAGGCCCCGATGAAAAATTTGCATGCACCATTCGTCGGAAGTCACCGAATATCAGCTCCCACAGCGATACCGATCATCCTCGCGATGGTCGCGTTCGCTTGCGTACCCGTCGCCAGAGCGGTGCCTACCCCGGACCAGGATCCGTTCTACGCGGCCCCGGCCGACGTCGGCGAATACCCCGCCGGTGCCATGCTGCGAACCCGCTCGATCGCGTTGTACGGTCTGCCGCTTCCGGTTTCGGCCTGGCAGGTGCAGTACCGGACCAATGACGGGAACGGTTGGCCGATCCCGGGCATGGCCACCGTGCTGGTCCCGAATTGGCCCTGGTTCGGTCCCGGCCAGCGGCCCCTGCTGTCGTATCAGATCGCCGAGGACAGTCTCGGCGCCCGGTGCGCGCCATCGTATGCGCTGCGCGGTGGCTGGGATCTCGGTGCTGCGAATACCTATATCGATACGCTGTTCATCGCCGAGGCATTGCGGCGCGGTTGGGCGGTGGTGGCCAGCGACCACGAGGGCCCGGACTCCCGATTCCTCGACGGCGCCGAATCCGGCCGCACCGTGCTCGACGGGATCCGTGCCGCTCGCGAGCTCGCGCCGGACGGGGTCGGACCGGCGAGTCCGATCGGCGCGTGGGGTTACTCGGGCGGTGCCTTCGCCACCCTGTGGGCGGCCCAGCTGCAACCGGAGTACGCGCCCGATATCCAGTTCGCGGGGATCACTTCGGGTGGGGTGCCCGCGGATTGGCCGGCCATGGCCCGTGGCGTCGACGGCACCGCGCAGGCGGGGCTGGCCATGCTTGTGCTGGGTGCGATCGCGAAGAACGAGCCGGATTCCGGTGTGTTCGAACTGCTCAACGAGCGCGGTCGCGCGGCGGTGGTCGAGGATGCGGCGGCCTGCGGTCCGGATTTCGTCGTCAAGTACGTCAACGCGCACGTCGATGATTTCGCCACCGTGCCGGATGTGTTCTTCCACCCGTACTTCCGGGCGGCGACCGACCCGCAGGAGTTGGGTGGCAGTGCACCGGTCGCGCCGATGTACCTGTACCACAGCACAACTGATGATGTGATCCCCGTTGCGGGATTCACCGACCTGCTCGGCCGGTATTGCGCGCAGGGTGCCGATATCAGCTCGGTGTACTCGGCACTGCCGGGACACGATGCGACCGCCCTCGGTGAGGCGCCCGGTGCGATGGACTTCCTCGCCGATCGCTTCGCCGGTATACCGGTGGCCCCCGGCTGTCATGACCGATGAATGCGAAAGATGCGGCGCGCTACGGGAATTCGTCGCGCGCCGCGGCTGGAGTGCCTGTTCGCGACCCTATCTGACCGGCGGGTCCTGCCATTTGGTGGTGCCGGGCGCAGCGGCGAGGGTGCTGATCAGATCGATGCCCGCGATGACCAGTGCCGGTCCGCCGACCACGATGGTGCCGATGATGCCGCCGATCCCGGCACCGGCGATGACGCTGGCGATCACCGTCGGTCCGCCGATGATGCCGGCGAGGCCGACCAGTGCGCCGATCACCGTGCCGAGAAAACCGCCGATGGCGGTGGCAATGCCGAACTGGGACAGGAAGTTGTCCTGTGCGCGCATGTTCTCCCGCGGTGACGCGATCGGCGTCGCCACCTGGTGCGCCTGCGTGTAGTCCTTGACCGCGGTCAACTCCAGCACCCGGCCCGCATCCTCGACCTCATGCGGTAGCGCGAATTCGTAGCCGTCCTGTCGGAACGACAGCGGCAGCGTGACGACCGTATTGCCTGCGATGTCCTTGATGTCCACTGTGTTCGCCGACATCTGGAACGATCCGTTGGTCAGCGTGGTGACGATCTTGTCGCCCACCAGTTTTGCCTCGTAGCCGATATCGGGCAGGGGCGCGGCACTCGGCTGCGCATAGGCCGTGCCCGCGCCGACCGCGACCGCGGCGACGATCGGCACGGCGGCCGCGGTGATCTTGCGGAGAATCATTCCGGTGATCCAATCTTCATCAGTTCTTGCAAGCCGTAGCAACACTCCGCACGCGGAAAATCCTCCCCCGGCGCTATGCAGAGTCACGATGTGATCGAGAGAACAGCACTCCGATGACAATGTACCGTGTACGAAAGGTTTCGAGGAATACCTTTCGGGGCATGCATTTTTGCTCGGTAACGACGAATCTTGCTATGGCTCTTGGCTATACGCTCATCAGAGCGGTTGCAGAACGTTGATGGCACGGGCGATCACCAAGATCACCAGCACCAGCGAAATCGCCGATTGCACCATCATCATCGCCTTCGCCCACCGCGACATCGGCATCACATCGGTCGGGCTGAACGCCGTCGCATTGGTGAACGACAGATACAGATAGTCGAAGAACTCCGGCTCCCATTCGGTTTCGGTCAGCTCCGGGTTCTGCATCTGGACGAACAGGAAGTCCGGCAACGGCTTTCGCGCATAGGCGCGGGCTGCGGGGCCGCCGCGATCGAACTCCCAGTACCAGAGGCCGAATACCACCACATTGGTCAACCAGACCGCCCCGCCCAACTCGAGTAGGTTCACGGGATCGCTGAGGGTGCTCTCGAGGTCGTAGGCCCACCCCCGGGGCCAACGGATCAGTGCGGCCACCAGACGACCGGCCGAGATCGCCGTGGCCAGACTCAGCAGTCCGGTCAGCAGTAGGCCACTATTGCGCAGCCACCGCTCCTCCCGGTTGAGCCGAAACGGATTCACCACCACCAGTGCGCCGAGCAACAGGGTTTCGAGTGCGGGCAGCAGCAGCCAAATGGGCTGCGGCCAGAGCTTCTTCAGCGGCCCGAACTGCAACCCGACGATCACCAACACGGACAGCGTCACCGCGACCCGGGACTCTCCGTCCGTCTTGCGCTGCCACGCGGGCACGTTGTCGTTGTGGTCCGGCACCGGGCCAGTATCGCCGATCAGGTGAGCAGATCGAGTAGGACCGCGCCGACGCAGACCGCGACGACCGCGGTCAGCGCTATCGCATCGTTGCGTCCGGGGGAGTTGGGGCGGGCGGTGAGCTGTCCGGTGCCGCCGCGTGCGGTAATGGCCTCGCCGAGTTCGGTTGCCCGGCGGCTGGATACGGCCATGGCGGCGGTGAGGATATCGACGAGCGGATTATCGGCGGCGCGATAGAGCCCGCGGTCGCGCGGGCGCAACCGTCGTGCCGCCCGCAGCACCCGGATCTCCTCTATCAGCAGCGGCAGTCCGCGCAGCGTGAGCGCGATGACCACGGCGAATTCGTCGACGGGCACCCGGAGTCTGCGCAGTGGAGCACCGAGTCCGGCCAGTGCCGGGGCGATATCGCCCATGGGGGTGGTCCATGCGATCAGGAACGAGGCGGCCAGCAGGACCAGGCCGAAGACCAGGACATTGGTGTAGCGCAGTACGGCCTCGGTCCCGATCGGCACATTCAACAGCGCGCCGACGCCGATCGCCGCCCAGAACCACCACGGTAGCCGCGGCAGCGTGCTCAACGGGAGTTTGGCGAGTGCGCCGATCGCGATCAGGAATACCACCATGAGGCCGAGCACCCACCAGGACGGCAGGAACATCAGCACCAGGCTGATCAGGAACACCCCGATCATTTTGGTTCCGGCCCACAGGCGGTGCACCGGACTGGAAACCGGTACCTCGCGGAACAGGACGGTACTCATCAGTGTCCTCCGTTCCCGAGCCGCCAAGCCGGATCGCCCGGGCGTGGTCGGGGCAGCGCGACGTGGGAATCCAGCTGGTGCGCAGGCATGTTCGCGACCGCGGCGGCATCGACGACGGGGTCGGTCTCCAGGATGCGCCCGGCTTCCAGATGGACGGTGCGGTCGCAGACCGCGGCCATATCGCGCACGTCATGCGAGATGACGATCAGGGTGAGGCCGGAATCACGCAGGTGGGCCAGCAGTTCCACGACATCGGCCCGGCCCTCGGGGTCCAATCCAGCCAGCGGCTCGTCGAGCACCACGACCGGTGCGTGACTGGCCACGATGGCCGCGAGCACCACCCGCTTGGCCTGTCCGCCGCTGAGTTCCTCGATGGACCGTGCGGCGAGTGCGCGATCCAGACCCACCGCGTCCAGTGCGCGTCCGACCGCACCGGAACCGGTGGCGCGCCCGCCCCAGTCCGCGATCTCGGCGCCGACGGTCGACTTCTGCAATTGCAGCCGGGAGTGCTGGAACGCCAATTCGACCCGGCCGATCTGCCTGGCGATCGGCTTGCCATCGACTTCGCAACGGCCGGAACTGGGTTGGATCAACCCGGCCATGATCCAGGCCAGCGTCGACTTGCCGGATCCATTGCCGCCGACCACCAGCAGCGCCTCACCGCGCCGCACGGTCAGGTCGACACCGTGCAGAGCCGGTGCTGCCCAAGGTGTTCCGCGGTTGTAGGTATGGCGGACATCGCGCAGCCGCATAATGGTCTCGCCCATCGGGCGGCGGCGGATCGTGCAGACCGGCTGCGGCCAGGCGGGCAGGTGTTCGACGGTCCGGCCACCGGCCAGATGCACCACCCGATCGGCGGCGGCCGCATCGGCCTCGTGATGGGTCACCAGCACCACCGCCATACGGTGGCGCTTCGGCAGTTCGGCCAGCAGTGCGACCAGATCGCGGCGACCGTCCGGGTCGATCATCGAGGTGGCCTCATCGGCGATGAGCAGGATGGGGCGGCGGGCCAGCGCCGCGGCCACCGCGAGTCGCTGCTGCTGGCCGCCGGACAGGGTCGCGGTCTCCCGATCGCCCATGCCGTCCAGGCCGACCTCGCGCAACAGACCGTCGATATCGACCGCGGCGGCGAGTTCGGTGGACAGACCCCAGACCACATCGTCGGCGACCAGTACGCCGAGGGTCTGACTCTCCGGCCGCTGCAGCACCAGCGCGGTGCCGCCGAGGTGGCCGAGGCCAGCGGCGCCGGGGCGGTCCACACTGCCCGTGGTCGGCGGGCGGCCCGCGAGCAGCCGGGTCAGCGTCGACTTCCCGGATCCGTTGTGGCCGACAACGGCGACGAACTCGCCCACGTCAACCGTGAGATCGATCCCGGACAGCGCGTCCACCGACATGCCCGGATAGCGGAATCCGGCATCGCGCAGCCGCACCGGCAGCGGCGCGATGGGCCGGTCGTCGGGTGGTGCGTCGAGCCGATCGTGGCTGGGCAGCCAGGCCAGCCGGTCCAGTACCGAGCCGAGGACGAACCAGGAGAACACCGCCGTCACGATGATGCCCATCAGCACGCCGCCGCCGACCAGGGCCCACCACCAGCGAATCGCGGCGTCGGCGGCATCGGCGATGCCACGTCCGAGCGGCTCCAGCTGTGCTTGCTGCGCCGCGATCCGCTCCAGGCCGTCGGCGGTGCTGCGAATGGTGCTGAACAACAGCGTCCGCGACCTGGACAGCACCAGCAGGGTTCCGACGGCGAAGGCCGCGAACCCGAGACCGGCGAGCACCGACAACCCGACCACCGCGGACAATCCGCCGCGCCGCCGTTTCACCGTGCCGATGATGCCCCCGATGGTCGCGGAGCTGATGATGCCGAATGCGGGTACCAGGCCAGCCGCGACAAAGCTGACCAATGCGGCCGCACCGGTCGCGGTGATCAGGGCGCGGAGCCGATAGCGGTGCGCGATCATGGCCAGCGGCACCGCGGCGACCAGCTGCAGGGCCGCGGCGAACGGGATCAACGCGCCGACGGTGACCAGTCCGACGGTGGCGCCACCGAGCACCGCACCGGCGGCGAGCTCGATCGGGCGCAGCGGTCCGCGCTCAATGGCTCGCTCGGTGGGGTTCGCGCCGGGCTGATCACTCACGAAACAAGTCTGCCAGCTTCCTGTGCAGAGTTCGTGTGGTCTTTTTGTGGAGACTGTGTGCTTGCGCTCACGCGACCCGCGTCAGTTCGTAATCGTCGGCTCTGAGCTTGCGGACGAGACGACGATAGGCCAGTTGCCGTCCCGGCCAATTATTGGTGATGCGGCCCGAGCTGGTGCGATACCAGCTGGAGCAGAAGTTCCACGGCGTACGCGCGAGGCGCTGCTGAACCGCGGTATTGAACTGCGCCTCCGCCTCCTGGCGCACCTCGAGCACATGGCCGGGGCGGGCGGCGAGCAGTTGCACGGCCTGACGGATATAGCGGGCCTGCGATTCGATCATGTAGATGATCGAGCCGACGCCGAGATTGGTGTTGGGTCCGTAGACCAGGAACAGATTCGGGAAGTCGGGCACGGTGATGCCGTAGTAGGCGTGCGCGCCGCCCTCCCAGGCATCGGCCAGTTTGCGGCCCGCGCGGCCGTAAATGTGCATGGGCCAGAGGAATTCGGTGCCCTTGAATCCCGTGCCGTAGATGATCACATCCGCCTCGTGCACGGTGCCGTCGGCGGTACGCACGCCGTTGGGCACGATCTCGGTGATCACGGTGGTCTCGACCCGCACATTCGGCTCGGTCAGGGCAGGGTAGTAGTCATTGGAGAACAGGCCGCGCTTACATCCGATCGGATAGTCGGGGGTGAGTTTGGCGCGCAGTCCCGGATCCGGCACTTGCTCTTCCAGATGTTTGGTCGCGATCCGGCCGACCATCCGGGCGATCCAGGGGTATTCGACCAGGCCGAGCGCGACGAATTCGGTGATGGCCCACCAGCCGAAGCGTTCGGCGAGCAGTGCGCCGGGCAGTCGCGCGAAGAGTTTGTGCTGGATCGGGGTGTAATCGGTATCGAATTTGGGCAGCACCCAGGCCGGTGTGCGCTGGAAAAGCGTGAGGTGTTCGACCTTCGGCTGGATCTCCGGGATGTATTGAATGGCGCTGGCGCCGGTCCCGATGCAGGCGACGCGTTTGCCGGTCAGTTCGACGCCGTGATCCCATTCGGCGGAGTGGAAGGCCTGGCCGGTGAAGGAATCGATGCCGGGAATGTTGGGCATGGCGGGCCGGGACAGCTGGCCGACCGCGGAGATCAGCACGTCGGCGGTGCGGGCGGCGCCGTCCCGGGTGCGCACGGTCCAGCGGCCGGCGGCGTCGTCGAATTCGGCCTCGGTCACCTCGGCACCGAAATGAATGTCCGCGAGCAGCCGGTGACGCTTCGCGACACTGCGCAGATAATCGTGGATCGCGGCCTGTCCCGAGTAGCGCTGCGGCCAGTCCGGCTTGGGCTCATAGGAGAACGAGTACAGCGGCGACGGCACATCGCAGGCGGCGCCGGGATAGGTGTTCTCCCGCCAGACCCCGCCGATATCGGTGCTCCGCTCCAGAATGGCGATATTGTCGAAACCATTGCGCCGCAACTCGATTGCCATTCCGATGCCGCCGAAACCGGCACCGATGACAATGACCGACGGCCGCTCGCCAGCTGTCATGTGACACTCCTCACAATGCGGTATGAATCCCACTCTAGGACCGCGCGGCCGAGCATGGCTGGCATATCGGGGCTGACCCTTTCGAGCGACCTACACGCAGTCGCCACGGAGCCTATCGAGATTTTCGGCCATAATGTCGACTGTGGAGCGGGTACAGGATCCGGGCATCCGCGACTGGAACTTTCCGCGCGGCATTGCCAGCGTGGCGCTGATGATCGGCTACGCCGGTGAGCACGGCGTGCCCCTCGCGCGCATGCTCGCTGGAACCGGGCTGACCGAGGCGCTGCTGCGCGATCCGGATGTGCAGATCGATGCGCGGACCGAGCTGGCGGTGATCCGCAATCTCGTCCGCGAACTCGCCGATACGCCCGCACTCGGTGTCGAAATCGGCCGCCGCTATCGGATCACCACCTTCGGCATCTTCGGCTTCGCCTGTGTCAGCAGCCCGACGCTGGGTGAGGCGATCTCGTTCGCCCTGCGCTATCTGGAGCTGAGCTTCACCTTCTGCCTGCCGGTCGCGGAGTGGGGCGATGGCGAATTCGTCGCGTGGGTGCACGATGAATCCATTCCGGCCGATGTGCGCCAGTTCCTGGTCGAACGCGATGTCACCGCCATGCATCAGGTCATGAGCGACCTGATCGGCAGACAGTTGCCGCTCACCAGGGCCGAATTCCGCTTTCCCGAGCCGACCTACGTCGATCGGATCATGGAGTTCACCCAGGTGCAACCGCGGTTCGGGCGACGGCAGAATCTGTTCGCCATCGATCCGGCTGTGCTGGAACAGCCACTGCCGCAGGCGAATGAGCACACCTGGGCCATGTGCCTGGCCCAGTGTCGGGATCTGGTGGACCGCCGCCGCGCCCGTACCGGCATCGCGGCCGAGGTGCGCGAACTGCTGGTGCCCGGCGGTGCCGACGGAATCGCCGCACCGCCCGGAATCGATACCGTCGCCCGGAATCTCAATATGAGCACCCGCACGCTGCGCCGCCACCTCGACGCGGCGGGCACCAGCTATCGCGCGCTGCTGGATGAGGTCCGCCGCGCACTCGCCGAGGAGATGCTCACCGCCACACCGCTTTCGGTGAGCGATGTGGCCATCCGGCTCGGCTATGCCGAATCCTCCACCTTCATCTACGCCTTCAAACGCTGGACCGGCGCGACACCGGCCGTCTACCGGCGCGAGCGCGTCACGCGGCGCTAGCGCCATCCAAATCGCTGCGCTACCCCTTCGACTTCTCGCCGAGCGTAGTCATAGGGCGGTCGAATACGCCTTGGGTTCACGCGGTCGATGCAACAACTGACGGGAGTCGAGGTGTTGCATGGTTCAGCAGGGTCCGGTGCGGTCGGTGCGGGTGGTGCGGAA
>NZ_JBEXLC010000091.1:0-35371 GCF_040609795.1 Nocardia sp. NPDC004604 | reverse complement strand
CTAATCCTACTTTGTCTTTTGAAAAATATTTAGGAACTGAAGTGACACCTACAGAGAAGACCGGAACGTTCGGTGAGCACCCGGCGGATCGTCTGCTCCTGCTGGTAGTACCGGTCCAAATAGAGCAATGGACCCGCGTCCCGGGTGGCCTGTGCCTCGACCAGACGTAATGGCTGCAACGGACCGGCCGATCCGCCGCAGACCAATGGACTCACGCGCAGTGCCGCGACGACGGCATCGATATCTGGCCATGGCAGCGTCGCCGGGTCGATTCCCGAACCGGCATCCCAGGTTTCATCGGCATCGACGCCGATCTCGCGCATGCGGTGTAGTTCCAGGCACACCGAACCCGAACGCACCGCCCGCACCGCGAGCGCCGCCGCGAACAGCACCTCTTCCGAGGCTTCCCGGCCCATCCGCCCCAGTCGCAGTGCGACGTGTACGTCGGCCGCGGACAACACACCGGCCTCGTTGAACAGGCGCAGCAGCCCGGTACCCCGCTGGGCCAACTGAATCGAGGTCATCGGTCCTCCCCGGCGAGCAGATCGGACAATGCCACAATCAAGGCGGCGGGTGGATTCCATTCGAAAACACCGCGCCCCGTGGGAGTTTCGAGACCGATCATGCCGCGGACGAAGAGATAGCGAGCGCCGCCGAGGTGCCGTGCCGGTTCGTAGGCGGGCAGCCGCCAGCGCAGGTAGCGGTGCAGTGCCACCGCGTACAGGAGGGCCTGGAGGGGGTAGTGGGAGCGCAGCATTTCGGCGGCCATGCGGTCGTGGGTGTAGTGCTCGACGGTGAGGTCGCCGGTGCCGAGACGGTTGGTCTTGTAGTCGACGATGACGAATCGTGGTTCGACACCGGGCTTTTCGGTGACACGCAGGACGGCATCGATACTGCCGGTCAGATAGCCACGCAGTGGGGCATCGTCCAGCGCCGCGAGTTGGTCGGCGTAGCTGGACAGGGCGTCGTCGGCCGGAAGATGGGTGCGCAGCAGTTCCGCGATGCGGCGCAGGGTAACGGTGTGCGCACCCGGAATGTCGCCGCCCGCGAGCGGGAGTTCGAAGTCGAGTTCATTGAGCTTGTTCCGGTTGGAAATGTCTGCGAGACAACCGAATCCGAGTGGCGTGTGCAGAACAGCGAGCAGGGCATTACCGAGGACCATCGGATCGACCTCGGCCATCAGCTCTTCGGTCGCCTCCCGGCAGCGGGTGTGCACCTCGGTGGCGAGATCCGGTGCGTCCGTATCGATTCGCTCTAGCACGCCGTGTACGAGGGTGCCGAATTCCGCACCGTAGGGCAGGGCGTTCATCAGTGACGGGGCCGCATCCGATACCGCGGGTTCGGCGTCGACCAGGACCGGCGCGCCGGGCTCATCGGACGGGCCGCGTTCATCTTCGGGTTCGGCCTCCGGGATCGCCACGTCATGAGCGCCCGCGGTCAATGCCGAATAGGAGGTGCGACGCCACTGCAGGTCCATGGTGCGGGCGAACTCAGCCGCGGCGAGAGCACCGGTTGGCGGTTCGGTGCGCACCCGGCGGATCTCGACCGCATCGGTGCCCTCGACGCCCGCCACCGAAATCCCCTCCGGCGCACCGGCGGCCCACGCCGAAAGCATGGATACCGCAACGGAATCCGCAGGCACCGCCGCCTTACTCGGCACCAGATCGCCGCCGTCCGGGCGGCCGAGGACCATCCGGTGCAGCGGTGCGTTGGCCGTGGTGATCGCCGGTGCCCACCAGGCGACGATCTGACACATCGCGCGAGTGAGCGCGACGTACAGCAAACGCAGTTCCTCACCCGCCTCCTCGGTTTCGCTGCGCAGCTTGCGCGCGCCGTAGCCGGAGGCGTCCTGGCCGCCGACATCGAGGACGCGGGCGCCGTCGTCGGTGTGGAACAGCAGGGTCTGCGGGTACGGATTCCTCGCGTTGTCCCAGGCGAAAGGCAGATAGACAATAGGGAATTCGAGGCCCTTGCTGGCGTGCACGGTGGCGATCTGGACAGCCGCGGCATCGCGGTCGAGTCGACGGCTGCGGTCGGTGACCGATCCCGAGGCCGGATCGCGCACCCGGTCGGCGAGCCAGCGGGTCAGCGCGGTGAGGCCGAGCCCTTCGGTCAGCGCGACCTGGTCCAGCAGTTGGGCGATATGCCGAAGATCGGTCAGCTCCCGTTCGCCGTTCTCGATCGACAGCAGCCGCTGCGCCAGATTCGCTTCGGCGGAGATCTTTTCGAAGACGGCGGCAAATCCCGCGCGGGCGAACAGCCGGGCCGCTTCGCGCAGTTGCGCGCTGACGCGGCCGACCAGATCCGCACCGCCGCTATCGATTTCGGCGGCAGTGAGGCCGAGCAGTGGTGTGCAGGCGGCCAGTCGCACGCGGTCGGAGCGATGCGGCTGTTCCAGGGCGCGCAAGAGCCAGAGCCAGTCCGTCGCGCTGCCGGTGCCGAATACGCTGATGCCACCGGCAAGGACGGAGGCGACGCCGACCCGGTCCAAAGCCGTACGCACCACATCGATTTGGGATCGCGTCCGCACCAGCACCGCGATATCGCCGGGCCCGATCGGCCTCGGTCCGGCCTTCGCCTCGAACAGCACATCGGATTCCAGCAGCCGCACGATATCCGCGGCGAGGTCGTCGGCGACCTTCGCGCGCATGCGCCCGACCGCCGGGAATCCCGACTTGTTCAGCGGGCCGGCCCCGGTGCGCGGCAGACACCGCATCCGCAGCGGCGTCGTCAGTTCCGCCGGGCCGGACAGTCGCGTCCAGCCACGTGTCGCCGCGACCGGGTAGACGGTGATCTCCTTGTGCCCCAACGCCGCACCGCCCTGCAGGTGATCCAGTGCGGCGAGCAGTCCTGCATCGCTGCGCCAGTTATCGGTGAGCTCCTTGCGGGTGTCGGCGTGTGCGACGGCGTCGAGATAGCTGAGCACCTCCGCGCCGCGGAAGGCGTAGATGGCCTGCTTCGGGTCGCCGACGAGAACCAGGGCCGAATGTCCGTGAAAGGCCAGCCGCAGGATGTCCCATTGCAGCGGATCGGTGTCCTGGAATTCGTCGACCAAGGCGACCCGATACCGGTCGCGAATGCGACGGCACGCCCGCGGGCCGTGCACCGGATCGGCGAGCACATCGTGCAACAGCACCAGCAGATCGTCGAAGTCGCGCAATCCGGCCAGGCGCTTGCGGCGCTCGGTCTCCGCCCGCACGGCGGCGGCGAAGGCGACCCGCTCCCCCGCCGGTCCCGCGCCCTCCGGCACCAGCACCGCGTGCCGATCCTGCACCGCCGCCAGCGCCAGCGTATGCGCCTCCTTCAGCGAAAACGGCGGCTCGGCACGGGCATACCGGTTCAGGTAGAGGTCGTCGGCGACCGTCCCGATCAGCTCATCGATCGTCTCGACCAGCCGGGACCTGGGATCGTGCTCTCCCGCCAACCCGAGCTCGTCGAGCATCCGCTGGCAGAAACTGTGCGTTGTCGCGATGGTTCCTGCATCGAAATCCGAAAGCGCCGTGAGCAATCGCCGCCTGCGCCGTCGCACCTCGTCCGAATCCGCCTGCGCGACAAGCCGAACCAACTCATCGCCATGCGCTCGCGCGGCCTCCGGATCCGCCAATGCCGCAGCCACCGCGACGAACCTATCCCGCGTCCGCTCCCGCAGCTCCTGCGTGGCCGCCCGACTGAACGTCACCAGCAGCAACTGCGAGATATCGATCCCGATCTCGGCCACATACCGCACCGCCAATCCGACGATCGCATGTGTCTTACCGGTCCCCGCACTCGCCTCGAGTACGGTCGTGCCCGTCGGCAAAGGTCCGTTCGGGTCGAATCGGTCGGTATCCAATGGCGGCGCGGCGAACGCGGTGTCTTCAATGGTCATGCCCGACCGGCTTTCACCGATCGCGAAGCGGCGCATGCGACGCTCGCAATGCTCATGCACACCATCCACTTCCGATGCCAATTGACTGTTCCACCGTCCACCCGAATCCGGCCATCATGCGGTAGGCGCGCCGGACCATTGAGCCGTGATCCCGGACCAGGCGCACGGCGAATCCCCGCGATACCACTCACGGCTGTCCCTGGCTCTCGGCAGCGAGCAGGGGTGCCCACATGCGGCGAGCCAAAGCGCCGAAGCGGGTGGTTTCGCCGGGTTCACCCGCCGGGGCGGGGCTTGCCATGAGGTGTTCCAGGCGCGGGGCTCGGCCCCAGATGTAGCGAAGATGGCGGTCGGTGTGATCGCCGAACGGGCCGGGGCCATTGGGGCCGCCGTTGAACTCGCGTTCGGCGGCGGCGATGGCCTCCTCGGCGTTCGACCCGCGGAAGCGACGTTCGGCGTACACGGCGGTGGCGGAGGGCGCGATCGGCAGCGGTTCGGTCAGGCCCGCGTCACGCAATCGGACCAATTCACGCAGAATCGCCAGTGCAGCAGGCGGTTCCGGGGCAGTCAGCTCGGAACGCCATGCGGGACGGCCGAATTGGCCACGCCCGGTGGTGACTGCGCGCCAACTGCGGTCCTCGGTGACGGCCAGGGCGAGCAGCGAAACCCACGCGGCAATACGGTGTTTCGGAGCCAGCCGGGAGAATGTGGTGCGAACCAGTGATTCTCCACGCACCTCGGGCACCGTGCCGGTGAGTCGGCGGCCATTGCCCAGATCCACCGCAATATCGACCGCACGCGACGCACCCTCGTACTCGGGCAGCGCCGCGCGGACCAACTTGTCCACCGTGGATTCCACCTCGTCGAGGACTGCGCCGCCGAATCCGAACGGCGGCAATGTTCCGCGCCGCCATTCCGCCGCACGCAGGGTCGACGGGTCCGCACCCGTCAGCCGCGCGGCCAGCAGTCGTTCGCCGAGCTCCCATTTCGCGAGGCCGTCGAGTTCGATGGGCAGCCGGTCGGCAATGTCCTCTTCGTGTTCGGGGACGCGCAGACCGAGGCGCTGCCACAGGAACGCACGCACCGGATGCTCGACGAACGAAATCAGATCGGCCAGTGCGATATCGGTGAGTTCGGGTGCGGGCAGCGGCGCCGGCAGGAATGCGGGCCGCGGCTGTGCGGGCTGTCCGGCCGCCTCGGCACCGGCGAGTGCGACAGTGTCGAAGCTGAAGGGCCGCTCGGCGCGGAAATTGCGACGGTCGAAGCCCTGCAATGGGTGTCGGGTCACCACCGCGTCCATCCCGTCCGCGCCGACGTGTGCACGCAGCACGGCCAGCAGTTCAGCGACCGGGATCGCGGGCGGGCGGTGCGCGCCGGTCACCGGGTCGGCGCCGGTGTGGAAGATCAGCAGCCGCTCGGTGGCCGCGAGCACCGCGTCCAGCAGCAGCTGGCGGTCCTCGCTGCGCGCATCCCGTTCGCCGAGTAGCGGATTGCGCGCGAGCACGTCATCGCCGTCGACGCCGCTGGTCCGCGGGAAGACCTCGTCGTCGAGCCCGAGCAGCACCACCACCCGATGTGGCACCGAACGCATCGGCACCATCGTGCACACGGTCAGCTCACCGGTACGGAAATTGGCTCTGGTCGGCCGCGCCGCGAGTCGACTCGACAGCAGCACACCGATATCGGCCAGCCGCAATGGCACATCGCCCGCATGGTCGGTAGCCGCGGCCAGCTCGCGGCGGGCCTCGGTGCGCACCCATGCCTGACTATCGGGCACATCGGTGAGCAGATCGAGGCAGCGGCCGAGGACCTGCGCCCATTCGTGGGCCGGACGCGGCCCACGCAGATCCCGCAGGCACACCGCGAGCCGGTCGATGAATTCCGCGAACCGACCGGCCAGATCGACATCATTGCTGTCTACATCGTCCAACGGCAGCGCGAGATCCAGCCAGTCGTCGGCGGATTCGTCCGCGGTCACCCCGAGCAGGATTCGATCCACCGCGCTGTTCAGCGTGTTCTGCGCGAAGTCGGCCAGCCCGAACGCCTGCCGCTGCCGCTGTCCGATCCCCCAGCGCGCGCCGGATTCGGCCGCCCATTCGCGCAAACGCTCGATATCATCGTCATCGAAACCGCAACGGCGCCGGACGGTTTCGGACGCCGCCAGATCCAGGACCTGGGTAACCGTCACCCGCCCATCGGCGAGCTCGAGCAGCACCGCGATCACCGCGAGCATCGGATTGGTCACCCCGCGCCCGCGATCGGCGAGCCGTACGCGCAGCAGATGCGCCGGATGCGCCGAATCCCCCACCGCCTCAACAGATCCCACCTGCTTCTGCCCGAATGCCGCCCGCACCAGCGGCGCGTAGGCCTCGACATCGGGACACATGATCAGCACATCCCGCGGTTCCAGCGTGTCATCGGCGGCGAACAATCCGAGCAGGCACTCCCGCAATACCTCCACCTGCCGCGCCGGTCCATGGCAGGAATGCACCTCGACGGTTGCGCCGTCGAAAGTCGCGGGTCCCGGCGGCCACATATCGTCCCGAATTCCGGATTGCAGTGCGGTCAGCAGCGTTCGGCTCGAATCTCCCTGCCCGCCAACGGGTGTCGAGCCATGATGCGCATCGCTGGCGCCCGCACCGATGAGCCGCTGCTGCAACTCGCGCACATCCCGTCCGAGCCCCGCCAGCAGCGGATGCCGGAGCACCGTCGCGCTGACATCATCGCCCCGCGCGACCGCGGGCGCCAAGCCGCCCAACTCCGTCCACATCGCCGGACTCGGATGCGCGAGCCACAGATGCACCGCGCGCCGCTCGGCCAATGCCGACAACACCGCCAGCTGATCGGTCGGCAACCGCGTCACCCCGAACAGCGACACCCGCTCGGGCAGATCGACCGACTCCGGCTCGGCCCGCAACCGCGCACAGGCCGCGTCGAGCCGTTCGGCCGGACTCGGCACCCCGACCTCGGCCCGCAACCGCCGCCACAGCTGCGGTTGCCACACCAGATCATCCGGCACCGCCCGCCCGGCACCATCGGTGTCGGAACCGCTGGCCCATTCCATGATCAGCCCCGGTCGCTGCGCCGCATAGCTGTCGAACAGCGCCGCCAGATGCGCGGCGGTGGCGTACCGACGCCCGACGCGATGCCCGCCCGAATCCCCAGCGCCCAGATGCCGCGCGAGCACCGCACTCCACGGTTCGGCCAGCGACGCGTCGATAACCCGCAGCAAAGTCCATACGAGCTGCTCCGACGCCCACGGATCCGCATCGGGCGCCACCCCACTCACCGCAGCGAGCACCTCGGCGACCAACGCACCAGGAGATGGGAATTCGATATTCGCGGCGACACCATCCGAACACCCCGACACACCGAGCACGGTCGACAGCCGTTGCGTCAGCCAGCGCTCGACACCCTTGGCGGGCACCGCGACCACCTCGGCCGCGAAGGCATCCGGCAACGGCTCGGCAAGCAGCTCGGCCAGTGCCTGCGCCAACGCGTCGGCACGCTCGGCACGATGAATGTGCAGCGGCATGTGCGCCCTCTCGTCGGTCGATCCGGTATGTCCGCGCTGCGCGTCAAGTCGCCTATCCGTACGCCTCGCCGCTCCCGCACGTTTATACGCCCAGCGACCAGCACGCAACCTTCCGGCCCCACTCCCGCGAGAGTGAAATAAGCCACACGCGAACGATTTACTTCGTCGTGTCACCTCGGAACGAGGCTCTCGATGTGCAACAGTGCTCAACCGGGGAGGAACGGGGATAGCTGCACGAAAGGCTGGTTCGCGTTCAATGATGGCGATGGTGATTCCCCTGGTTCCGAGAGGCGGGTTCACAGTCCGCCGGGTCGGTGAAAGATGGGAGCTGGTCAACTCGCGCTCATATGGCCGGACCGTTGTGCTACACACCTGGCCACGTGACCAACATGCCGAGGCCTTCGCTCATTGCTACCGTCTCAACGGGCGCACCGTCGAGGAACTACACGCGGCCTTTCACTAGGCGCTCTGACGAAAGACACTGCGGTGCAAGCACGCAACGCGTGCTACCACAGCGTCGCGCAGAGCTCAAGACGTGCGTCCGGCCCGCCGATGTGCGATCGTGTTGCCTCGTGCGTCACGCCTCCGTCTCTGTTCTCGCCGCTGCGGCGATCCTGGTCCCCACTACCCCCGCGCTGATTCCGTCGGCCTTTGCCGCGCCTCTGGTGCATATGCAGGGCTGCCTGGCCGGTTTCGATTGCGATATGAGCAGCCGAATCGCCGCTGTCGATGCGTATCTGAAGAATCGGCCCGGTGTGACGGGTTACGTCGTCCGTGATCGGGTCAGCGGTGGGGTGTACGCGAACGAGAATGCAGAGAATGCGGTCTGGACCGCGTCCACCATCAAACTTGCCATCGCCGTTGACCTGCTCAACCGCGCACGGGCGGGTGTGATCGGACTCGGTCCCGACGACCGCGCGCTGATGGAATCCATGCTCGCCACGTCCAATGACCAAGCCGCCGACATCCTCTGGAACAAATACGCGGGCATCGATCGGATGGCCTATAACAATGCCTTCCGCGCCAATGGCATGGTGACGCTGGTTCCGCAGCCGACCAATACCGCGTTGTTCCCGGACTGGTCGTTCCAGAAGTGCACGCCCGCCGATCTGGATCGGCTGATGGATTCAGTCTTCAACCATATGCATCCCGACGACCGGAACTATCTGCTCGATCGCATGCGCGCGGTCGACAGCAACCAACACTGGGGCCTCTGGGGTGCGGGCGCGACAATGCGGCCGGGCCTGAAGAACGGCTGGTCGGAGGAACAGGGCGGCTGGGTGGTCAATTCGGTCGGCTTCGCAGGTCCCGGCGAGCGCTACACCCTGGCAATCATGAGTTCGCTCGGCGGCGATGGCGGCTACACCGAGGGTGCCGCCACCGACACCAAGGTCGCGGAACTGCTTTTCAGCGGACGCTGAGCTGATTCGAGCTACCCGCTCGCGAACGCAATAACACGGGCGCACCATCCCGGGGGAACGGAATTGTCGTGAACCCCCACGGCATTCGGTAATCCTCCGGGAGTTCCCACTCATAATCGCGTACCAATGCCGCGATGATCGTCTTCACCTCGAGGGTTCCGAAGTGCATGCCGATGCACTTGTGCGCGCCCGCCCCGAACGGCACCCAGGCGAGTCGATGCGATTTGTCCTCGCGCCGCGCTTCGCCGAAGCGTTCGGGATCGAACACGTCCGGCCGGGTCCACAGCTCCGGCAGGAAGTGGTTGATGTGATAGGCGCAATCGACGGGCGTGCCAGCCGGAATGTAATGCCCGAGAATCTCGGTATCGCGCACCGCGCGCCGCACGAAACCGGGTACCGGCGGCATCAACCGCAGACTCTCCTTGATGACCAGATCCAGGTCGTGCATGCGGTCCAAATCGGCGATCGTCGGTGCGGCACTACCGATTTCCGCATCGACGCGCAGCACTTCGGCTCGCACGCGGCGCTGCCATTCGGGATGTTTGCCGAGGTAATAGGCGACGGCGGTGGCGGTGGTCGTCGTGGTGTCGTGCGCGGCCATGATGAGGAAGATCATGTGGTTCACCACATCCGCGTCGCTGAATTCGGCGCCGTCCTCGGTGCGCGCATGACACAGCGCGGAGAAGAAATCCGCCGACTCGGTCCGGCGCTTCTGCGGCAGCATTTCGGTGAAGTACTGCTCGAGCACCCGCCGCCCGCGCAGCCCGGCGCGCCAGTTGCCACCGGGCACGGAATGTCGAATAATCGCGAGCCCGGCATGGGTGCAATCGATGAACGCGTCGATGAGTTTGCGGCGCTGCGCACCGACATCGACGGCCATGAAGGTCTCACTCGCAATTTCCAGCGTCAATTCCTTGATCGTCGGATAGAGCCGGACCGTGCCGCCCTGTTCCGACGCCCACCGGCCGATGGCCACCCGCGCCACCGGCGTCAATGTCGCCAGATGCGCTTCGAGCCGCTCCCTGGTGAAGGCCTGTTGCATGATCCGGCGATGGAACAGGTGCTCGTCGAATTCGAGCAGCAGTAGTCCGCGCCCGAAGAACGAGCCGATGAAGTAATCCCACCCTTGGCCGAAGTCGCGGCGGCGCTTGCCGAGCACCTCATCTATCGCCTCCGGACCACAGACCAGCACCCGATCCAATCCCAGCGAGGAATTGAGTGAAACCGGGCCGTATCGGCGATACCGGTCCATCATTTCCGCCGGACCCCAGCGCAGATAGTGCAGACCTCGCCCGAAGTATGGCAGTCCGGCATCGCCGCTCACCGCGGTCGCGGAGCTGCCCCGTGGCGGTGTGGCCAGCACATGATGACGCTCGGGAACCCGGCGCAATAGTCGATCGATCACATGGTCGTCAGGAATGTCGATCAACGACGCATTCTCGGACATGATCTATGGTATTCGACAGCAGTGGTGCATCGCAGCACATCAACAACCGGGATCTCGCCGTGACGGCCAGCAGAGCGCCGACTACCGTAAGTCGGGTCAGTAACGTTCGAGGGGCCGCCACCCCAGGTTTGAGGAGCACCGACGATGAGCACTCAGTCTGTCGAGGAGAACCATCGCCACCGGGTGGTGGTGATCGGGTCGGGCTTCGGCGGCTTGTTCGGAACCAAGCACCTCAAGCGGGCCGACGTCGACATCACCTTGATCTCGAAGACCTCGACCCACCTGTTCCAGCCCCTGCTCTACCAGGTGGCCACCGGCATCCTCTCCGTCGGCGAGATCGCCCCCGCGACCCGGCTGGTGCTGCGTAAGCAGAAGAACGCGCAGGTCTTGCTCGGCGATGTCATCGATATCGACCTCGAGCAGCAGACGGTCACCTCGCAGCTGCTCAACCAGAACACCGTCACCCGTTTCGACAGCCTGATCGTGGCGACCGGCGCGCAGCAGTCCTACTTCGGTAATGACCAGTTCGCCACTTACGCCCCCGGCATGAAGACCATCGATGACGCGCTGGAGCTACGCGCGCGCATCCTGGGCGCATTCGAAGGGGCCGAGCTGGCCGTCACCCAGGAACTGCGGGACCGGCTGCTCACCTTCGTGGTGATCGGCGCCGGACCCACCGGTGTCGAATTGGCGGGCCAGATCGCCGAACTCGCCGATCGAACCCTGGAAGGCACCTTCCACAACATCGATCCCCGCGATGCGCGGGTGATCCTGCTCGAGGGCGCGGGCGCGGTACTCGGCCCGATGGGCCCGAAGCTGGGTGGTAAGGCAAAGCGGCGGCTGGAGAAGATGGGCGTGGAGATCCAGCTCAACGCCATGGTCACCAATGTCGACGCGCACGGTGTCACGGTGAAGGACGCCGACGGCACCGTGCGCCGCATCGAATCCTCGTGCAAGGTGTGGTCGGCCGGTGTGCAGGGCAGCCCGCTGGGCAAGATGCTGGCAGAGCAGTCCGACGGCACCGAGGTCGACCGCGCCGGTCGCGTCATCGTCGAACCCGATCTGACCGTCAAGGGCCATCCGAATGTCTTCGTGGTCGGCGACCTGATGTCGGTACCGAATGTGCCCGGTCAGGCGCAGGGCGCGATCCAGGGCGCGACCTATGCGGCCAAGCAGATCAAGGCCGGGCTGAACGGCCAAGCACCGCAGGATCGTAAGCCGTTCAAGTACTTCAACAAGGGCAGTATGGCGACGGTGTCGCGGTTCAGCGCCGTCTGCCAGATCGGCAAGCTGGAATTCGGCGGGTTCATCGCCTGGCTGGCCTGGCTGGCGCTGCACCTCTATTACCTGGTCGGCTACCGCAGCCGGATCATCACCGTCATCCAGTGGTTCGTAACCTTCCTCGGCCGCAGCCGCGGGCAGATGGCCGCCACCGAACAGTGGGTGTTCGCCCGACTCGCGGTGGAGGCGGTTCAGGCCGATCAACAGGAGGCCGACGAGCTCGCCGCCGCGCTCGGTGCACCGCCCGCGGAGAACGGAAAGGCCGCGCTCACCGATAAGGCGGCCAACCGCAAAGTGGGCTGATTCGCCCGAAACCGGCCTTTATCCGCCGAGGCACAAATCGCACCCATCCGAGCGCCCCTCCGGTCGGTAGGTCGATCGATATTTCTGTGGGGTCGCCGCGGCGGCTGTCAGCGCGTTCAACGCACCCTCTCGGGTCGTAGGCGGCTGACCGAACACCGGACCGGGGTGGAAACCTGACGACGCTGTCGGGTTCCCACCTCCTTTCATTCCCCCGCCCGAACCGCCGCTACACCCGTGGGGCTGCGAGCGGCCCGCAGCTGTGACCGACTACACATTTTCGAGTCGGCGAATCGGAAGTCAGCCGTTCGGGCCGAGCAGCACTCCGGTTCGGGTGGACAGGGTCCCACCGATGGCCAGCGGGAGGCGGGATGCGACCAAACCGGTCGTGTCCGCGGGCCGGTCGTCGGGGTAGACAAGTTCACTGTCCAATGCTCTCGGGGCGCCCAGGTTATCGTCTGTCGGACCGTCCGCGCCGAGTTCCAGCCGGTGCCGCAGCAGCGGCAGATCCCCGACGTCGGCAATGAGATCACCACGCCAGCCGCCGTTGTCCTCGCCGGTGCGGCCGATCTGCACCCGTTCGCGCAGCCGCAGCCGGGCCTCGGGCGTCAGCCGCACCTCGGTGACGGCGTGATGGTGTGCGCCGCCCGCAACGATCGTCGGCTCCGGATCGAAATCCAGTGCGCCCGCGACGTCGAAACGCCAGTGCGCCAATGACAGTGGCGTTGCCGCGCCGGGCAGTGCGATGGTGGCGGCGACCGAGCGCACGACCAACCGCGCGCCCACGCCGACCACGATCTCGATATCGAGCTCGTCGCCACCGAGCGGGGTCGCGGCGGTGCCGATCAGATGGACGGTATCGGGACCGGTGCGCCGAACCGCCAGCCCGCCGCTCGCGTGGATCTCGGGCAGTGTGCCGACGGCCGCGACGATGCGAACCTCAGTGCGCAACAGCGGATTCGGTGGCCGACCCATCCTGCTCGGCGATCGCGTGCAGTTGCTCGCGCACCCAGGCGAGCACGTCGGTGGCGGCCGGATCCTCGGTCAGCGAGATCATCGCGGTCCGACGACCCTCGCGGACCTTGGCGGCATCGCGCTCCATTACACCGAGGTCGGCACCGACCAGCGAGGCGAGATCGGTCTTATTGATCACCAGCAGATCCGAGAAGGTCACACCGGGGCCGCCCTTGCGCGGCACCTTATCGCCGCCCGCCACATCGATGACGAAGATCTGCACATCGATCAGGCCGGAGGAAAAGGTGGCGGTGAGGTTATCGCCGCCGGATTCCACCAGGATCAGGTCCAGCGGCGGATTGGCCGCGATCAGATCGTCGATGGCGTCGAGGTTGGCGGTGATGTCGTCGCGGATGGCGGTGTGCGGGCAGCCACCGGTCTGGACGGCGGTGATCCGCTCGTCCGGCAGCACCGCGTTGCGGCGCAGGAAGTCGGCGTCCTCGGTGGTGTAGATGTCATTGGTCAGCACCGCGAGGGAGAGTTCATCGCGCAGCTGCCGGCACAGAGCGGCCACCAGGGCGGTCTTGCCCGAACCGACCGGTCCGCCGATGCCGATGCGCAGTGCCTCTCCAAGCGTGCGCGCACGCTTGGGGCGGTCATGGGAGTGCTGATGCGGCTCGCCGTCGATCAGATGGGGTGGCATATCGTGCTCCTTTCCGCCTTCATCCTTGCCGATCACGCACCTAGGACGCGAACAGGGGCATATCGCGCACCAGGTGTCGCTGGGCGAGCACATCCTGCAGCGGGTCCGACAGCGCGGCGAGTCCGGTCGCCGCCTCGGCCGCGGTGCGATCACAGAGTTCGCCGAGCCGGATCGTGCAGGCGGCGACCGCCGCGGGATCCAGCGCGAGCAACCGCTGCGCCGCCGTCGCGGCTCCGGTCATGGTCGTATAGACGACAACCGCCGCGGTGTCCTCCGGAGTCGCCCCGCAGATGTGCCCCACGACGCCGAATGCCGTGGACAGATGCGGCCGCGCGCCGAGCACCGCCCAATCCTCTCCTGGCCAAACCTGTTTCGCCAACCGCAGCAACCCACGCCCCTGTGCCCGCGACGCCGCCCGCGCGGCCGGAGCCGGAGTCCGCGCATCCGCCTCTGCCTCGGCCCGCACCGCAGCCGACTTCCCCGCGCACACCGCCGCCGCCAATGACGCCGCCACCAGCCCCGATGTCCGGATCCGCCGCCGCAAATACAACTCGACCGTCCCGACATCGCGCACTATCCCGGACGCCACCGCCTCCTCCACACCGCCGGAATGCACATGTCCCCCGATCGGCAGCCGCGAATCGGCCAGCGCGAACAATGTCGCCAACCCACTGCCTCCCGATCTGTCCATCCGTCGATCCTATGCGTGACACGGTCGGGCTCCCTCACCCCGACCGGGCCACACATGATCTTCGGATCGGGACAGGGTGTAGATCGACACGGCGCTGTATCGGATTCGATATGTCGGTCTGCTGCACGTCACTCCTACGGGAAACCGACCGCAATCGAGCGCCGATTCCCACGACACGCCCGGTGTGCGATGAGTTTCGGCGTTCGGCGGGGTCTATCTTCCTGAGGCCGTACCGGTCTCGCGTCAACGAGGAGGGCCGATGTCGGCAGTGAACCAGGAACCAACAGGGCAGCGTCGGCTGGCGGAGCACCCGACCGTGCAGCGGATGGCCGAACGGGCGCGCACGAAACCTGATCCGGTGCTGAGCGTTTCGCGACTGCGCGAGATCTGTCTCGAGGCCGGAGCCGACGATGTGGGCTTCGTGCCGGTCGAGGACCCACGCGTAGCGGTCGAACTCGAGCACGCGCGCGAAATCCTGCCCTCCGCACGGACATTCGTGGCCTTCTGCGTCCGGATGAACCGAGACAACCTGCGCAGCACCATGCGCAGCCTCGCCAATACCGAGTTCAACCACGCCGATGACGAAACCAATGAGGTGTCACGGCGAATAACCAGAGCGCTACAGGATGCCGGATACCGTGCCGTCTATCCAGCCCCGGGATATCCAATGGAGGTCGATAAGTTTCCAGGTCGCATCTGGGTGATCGCGCACAAGGTGGTGGCCGAGGCGGCCGGGCTCGGCGTTATGGGTATCCACCGCAATGTCATTCACCCGAAGTTCGGCAACTTCATCCTGCTCGGCACGGTGGTCACCGACGCGGTGATCGACGAACCGAGCGCATCGCTGGATTTCAGCCCGTGTCTGGAATGCAAGCTCTGCGTCTCCGCATGTCCGGTGGGCGCGATCACCAACGACGGCGGCTTCGATTTCCAGGCCTGCTATACGCACAACTACCGCGAGTTCATGGGCGGCTTCACCGATTGGGCCGAAACCGTCGCCGACAGCGATAACGCCGCCGAGTACCGCGAGCGCGTCAGCACCGGCGAATCGTTCTCGATGTGGCAGAGCCTGTCGTTCAAACCCAATTACAAGGCCGGTTACTGCATGGCCGTCTGCCCGGCCGGTGAGGATGTGATCGGCGCCTACCTCGACGATCGCAAGGGCCACCTCGATGAGGTCGTGCGCCCATTGCAGAACAAGCCCGAACCCGTCTACGTCCTGCCGGGATCCGCCGCCCAAGAGCACGTCACGCGCCGGTTCCCGAATAAGACACCGCAGGCCGTGACCAATGGGTTCCCGGACGAGGTCAACGACCTGCTCGATCAGATCGGCCCGCGCCCCCGGCCGCGCAATCGAGCCGACTGACCGGGCCTGGCTAGCGTCGGAAGGAACGCTCCATGAAGCGCTGCGCCCCTTTGCGGGTCAGAGCCGACCAGGCTTCGATACGGTGCGACCACCAGGGCGCGATCTCGCGCGGTTTGGCGGTTACCGCGTAACAGACCAGATCGGAGGCTTCGTCGACGGTCAGTCCGGGGACGCGACTGAAGTCGGTCGGTGCGCTCATTCTGGTGTGTACCAGCGGCATGTAGATGGAGGTGGTGGTGACCTTATCGGCGGCGATTTCGGCCGCGGCGCTGCGCAACCAGATATCGAAGGCGGATTTCGACGCACCGTAGGCGGCCCACCGCGGGGCGGGCGGCATGAGCACGCCCCACGTGGAGATGTTGACGATATGGCCCTGTTTGCGTTCGCGCATGCTCGGCAGCAAGGTGAGCAGTAGACGGACCGGGCCGAGGTAGTTCACGTCGATGGTGCGGGTGAAATCATGGAATCGGTCATAGGAATCATCGATCGAGCGGCGAATCGACTTGCCCGCGTTATTGATCAGCACATCGATGTGACCGTGTTCGGCCAATAGGTTGCGGCCGAGCTTTTCGACGGCATCCATATCGGTCATATCCGTCGGGTACGTGTATGCCGTGCCGCCTTCGGCGGCAATGTCGGCCGCCACCTGCTCGAGCTCGTCGACCGAGCGCGCCACCAGCAGCACCACCCCACCGGCCGCCGCCAGTTTGCGCGCAGTGGCCTTGCCGATGCCGTGCGAGGCGCCGGTCACCAGCACGACCCGGCCCGCGACCGCCGTACGCAGGGATTTCTCGCGCGGCCGCGAGGTCGGATACAACAGCCACGCCGCCACCCGCTCGGCGAGCGGGCGGCCATTGCTCGAAGCGGGAGTGTCGTTCACGCTATCGACTGTATGCGCCAACCGGCCCAGACACCTCCCCTATCGATGATCACTCATCGGCGGCGCGCAGCAGCTCGGGCAGATCCTGGCGGGTCAGATAGGCCGCGATCCGCGGCCCGTCCGCGGCCCGCCGGACCAGGAAGTCGCTGTAGACATCGAGCGACCGCGCGCCGAACGACAGTGTCCATCGCGCCGAAGTCAGCCAATAATGCCCGCCCAGTTCGACGGTCGTCTGCTCGACCAACCGCGCCCGCGGCCCCGAATCGAACTGGCGCGCCCGCGCTTTCGCGCCCGCGACGAACTCCTCCCGGCTCAGACAGCGACTCGACGTCGGCGTGGTCACCAGGATGACGGGTTCGAAAAGACTTGGCAGCGTGGCAAAATCGGACGTCGCGACGATCTCGTCGTATCTGCGGATAAAGCCCTCGATCGAGGTGATGTCATGAGAAAACATGACATCTAATTATATCGCGAATCGAGCCCGATCCCGCGGAGGCGCGCCGTTCAGCGCCGCGGCGCGAATGCCGCGACCGCCGCCATCGCCACCAGCAGCACCGCGCCGACCGAGGTCGCGATGTGCATTCCGGAGACGAAGGATTCGCGCGCGGAATCGATCAGCGCGGTGTTGCCGTCCGCGTGCTGAATGGTTTCGCCGAGGGTGTCCGCATAGGCACCGCCCGATCGGAAGACCAGCGCCGCAATCGAACCCAGTAGCGCCAAGCCGAGCGCATTGCCCAGTTCGAAACTGGTCTCGGAGATCCCGACCGCGGAACCGGCCCGCTCCGGCGGCACCGAGGACACCGCCACATCCGACACCAGGGTGAAGGCCAGGCCGTAACCGATGCCCGCAATCGTGGATCCGGCCAGGTACCAGGCGATTCCGCCGTCCACGCCGACACCGATCAGCATGACATTGCCCACCGCAGCGGCCAGCAGCGCCAGCACGAAGGTGGAACGCACCCCGAGCTTGTGCCCGATCCGCGCACCGCCCATCGAGCAGACGAAAACCGCGATCGCCATCGGAATCCCGAACAGCGCGGCCGCCAGCGGCTCACGTCCGGTCACCGATTGCAGATAGACGCTGGTGAGATAACTCATCGCCGCCAGCGACATCATGCCGACCAGACTCGATCCGATGGCGACCGTGAACTGCACCCGCCGGAACAACCGCAGGTCCAGCAGCGGTTCGGCCAGCTGTCGCTGCCGTCGCACGAAGACGGCGAGCAATACGACGCCGACAAGTCCGATGCCGATCGATGCGATGTCGAACCCCTCGGCCGCGATCTGCTTCACCGCGTACACCGCCGGGAGGATACCGCCGATCGACAGCAGCACACTCGGAATATCCAGCGGGCCGACCACACCCGAGCGATGTTCGGGCAGTACGAACGGACCGAAGGCGAGCAGGATCAGCAGCACCGGAATATTGATGAGAAATACCGAGCCCCACCAGAAGTGGTGCAACAGCAAACCACCGAGTACCGGCCCCACCGCGGATCCGCCCGCGAAGAACGCGGTCCACACCCCGATCGCCGCGGCGCGTTCGCGGGCATTCGGAAACAGGCTGGAGATCAGCGCGAGACTCGACGGCAGCAGGGTCGCACCGCCCATACCCATCAGCGCCCTGGCGATGATCAGCACCACCGCATTCGGGGCGAAGGCCGCGACGACCGAGGCGATGCCGAATACCGAGGCACCGGCCAGCAGAATATTGCGCCGCCCGATCCGGTCCCCGAGATTGCCCATGGTGATGAGCAGGCCCGCGATGAGGAAGCCGTAGATATCGAGAATCCACAGCTGCTGCGTGGCCGACGGATCGAGATCCAGGGTGAGCGTCGGCATGGCCAGGAACAGCACCGAGATATCCATCGACACCAGCAGCACCGGCAGCAGTAGCACCGCGAGGCCCAGCCAAGCGCGCCGCGAACCCGTCGGCGCCGTCGCCACCCGCGCGGCCTCCACCTGAGTCATTCCCGAATCCTCTCCGTGTCGCGTACGGCGTACGCGTCAGTCCGGGTACAGTGTACGCATGCGGGGCCAAAACTGGAAGCGAGTCATGGGATGACCGAGCCGAAGCTCACCCGAGCCGCCATTGTCGACACCGCGATCACGCTCGCCGACGAGGAAGGTCTCGACGGGTTGTCCATGCGACATATCGCCGAGCGGATGGGTGTCGGCGCCATGTCGCTGTACCGGCACGTCGCGAATAAGGACGAACTGCTCGCCCTGATGACCGACGAGATATCGGCTCGCAACCCGTACCCCTCGCCGGAGGGGCAGAACTGGACTTGGCGCGACCGGGTCCGCATTGCCGCCGAGATCGATTGGGCGCTCTACCAACAGCATCCGTGGGTGCTGCTGACCTTCGCCATGCCCCGCTACAGTTTCGGTCCGCAGGGCCTGGCCTGTTTCGCGTGGCTGGTCGAGGGTCTGCGCGAGTTGAGTGTCTCGACCCGCGAGGCGGCAACCATGGCCTTCGCGGTGTGGAACTACATCTCCGGGGCCACGCTCCCGCATATCAGTGGTGCACTGGTCGCGCGCAAGGGCATGAATCCGGAAGGGGACAACGGACTGCGGGCATTGCTGGAAGGAAAATCACAGCTGCCGATTCCGCCCGCACTCGCCGATCTGAACGGCAGCGGTGTGAGCGATCTGACCTCGGAGGATCTGCTGTATCTCGGATTGTCCGCACTCTGCGACGGGTTCGAGGCCCGCTGCGTTCGGACCAGCACGTCTTGACCTGAATGGCACTTCAGGTTGCACGGTTGACTCGATCGCCGACGAACAGGAGTCACCGTGCACGCTATCCGCCTTCATGCCTTCGGACCGGCCGAGAATCTGCGCTACGAAACGGTGCCCGATCCGGTGCCCGGACCGGGACAGGTGCTCATCCGAGTCGCGGCGGCGGGCGTGCACGTCATCGATACCGCGTTGCGCAGGGGCGAGCCCGGGCCGTACCCGCTGCCACAGCTGCCGACCATACCGGGCCGTGAGGTCGCCGGGATCGTGGACCGGATCGGGCCGGATGTCGATACGTCCTGGCTCGGCAAGCGGGTGGTCGCACATCTCGGGGCGGTTCCCGGTGGCTATGCCGAGTTGGCCGTGACGGAAACCGCTCGGCTGCACGAGATTCCGACCGATCTCGATGCGGCCGAGGCGGTCGCGATCATCGGCACCGGGCGAACGACCATGGGGATTTCGTTGTTCACCGAACTCGGTCCCGACAGCGTGGTGGTGGTAACCGCGGCGGCCGGCGGCATCGGGACCCTGCTGGTTCAGCATGCGAAGAACGTCGGCGCCACCGTGGTCGGCCTCGCCGGTGGACCAGCGAAAGTCGAACTGGTGCAACGCAATGGAGCGGATATCGCGATCGACTATCTACTCCCCCACTGGCCCGCTCAGGTGCTCGCGCGCCTCGGCGACCGGCGCGCCACCGTACTGTTCGATGGTGTCGGCGGCGAAATAAGCGGCGCCGCAATCGATCTGCTCGGTAAGGGCGGACAGCATCTCGTCTATGGCGCGGCCAATGGCGCGCCGCCATCGCTGTCGGAGGAGGAGTTGGTGGCGCGTGGCATCACTTCCGAACTGGTTGTCGGACCGCGCCTCATCCAGCGGGTCGGCGGCGATCTGCGCCCGCTCGAGGACAGGGCCATGGCCGAGGCCGCAGCCGGTCGACTGCGGCCCGCCGTCCAGCGTTTCGCGCTGGCCGATGCCGTCGGTGCGCACCGCGCGCTGGAGACACGCGGCACCGTCGGCAAGGTGGTACTTCAGGCGTAACAGCGATAGCCCCGGCCAACCAGCTGCTAGTCGACCGACTCGCCGTTGACCACCGCGTACACGAAGCCGTCCCAGCCCTTGCTGCCCACCGTCTGCAGCACCGTCGCATCGAGACTCGGCTCGGCGGCCAGCAGATCGATCAGATCGCGGCTCGCCTGCACCATCGGGTCGTCGGAATGCTCGTCGGCGACAGCACCATTGCGCACCACATTGTCGACGATGATCACCGATCCGGGGCGGGTCAGGCGCAGCGCCCAGAGCACATAGTTCGAATTGTTGACCTTGTCGGCATCGATGAACACCAGGTCGAACGGGTCCGGATCCTCATCGGCCAGCACCGGCAGGCTGTCCAGGGCCGCGCCGACCCGGATATCGACCCGTTCGCCGACTCCGGCCCGATCCAGATTCTCCCGTGCCACCGCCGCATGCCGCGGCTCGAACTCCAGGGTGACCACCTGCCCCTCCTTGCCCACCGCGCGGGCCAGCCAGATCGTGCTGTACCCGCCGAGCGTCCCGATCTCCAGCACCCGACGCGCCTGGACCGACCGCGCGATCAGATGTAAGAACTTCCCCTGCGCGGGCGATACATCGATCGCGGGCAGCCCGGCCGCCGAGTTCGCGGCCAATGCCGCCGCAGTCGAATCCCCCTCTCCCACCAGAGTCTCCACCAGGTAGCTGTCCACATCGGCCCATTCAAAGGTCGTCATACCCGCAGTCTGCCACCGCACACCCCGATACCGCCGCAATCGGACACCAGCAAACCGCATGGAATTCAGCCGCCCCTGGCGGTTCGCGCACATCAATCGGCCACCTCGCACAGGTTGCAAACCTATGCGCGGCACTCACAAGATCTGCGATAGCGGCCCGGCCGTGGTGCGGCGGATCCACGTCGGGGAAGCGGTTCGCGTACTGGCCGATGATGGCGGCGCCTGCCTCGTCGCCGACCACGTCGTGGACCAAGCCTTCGACTTGGCGGCGTCCAGCCTGGGCGTGGCGCATGCAGGACATGATCTCGGTGGAGATCACGGAGGGGTCCGTGCCGCGCGCAGCTGCGGCGACGCGCGCGGCAACACGGGTCCGTATGGATTCCGCTGAGGCGACGTCCTCAGAACAGGAAATACCGCTGGGCCATCGGCAACTCGGTGGCGGGCTGTTCCGTCCAGACCTCGCCATTGATGCGGACGGTGAAGGTGTCCGGGTCGACCTCGATGCGGGGCATGGCGTCGTTGTTGGTCATATCCGCCTTGGTAACGCGGCGAACGTTCTTGACGGGAGCCAGTTTTCGGCGCAGGCCGAGACGTTCGGCGAGACCGTCCTCGATGGCCTGTTCGGAAACGAAGTGCACAGACGTGTCCGCGGCGACCAGTGGTGCGGCACCGAACATGGGGCGCGGCAACACCGGCTGCGGGGTCGGGATGGAGGCGTTGGCGTCACCCATGGCGGCCCAGGCGATCGCACCGCCCTTGAGGACGGCGTGCGGACGAACACCGAAGAATGCCGGGTCCCAGAGGACCAGATCCGCGAGCTTGCCCACTTCCACCGAACCGATTTCGTCGTCCAGGCCGTGCGCGATCGCCGGGCAGATCGTGTACTTCGCGATATAGCGCCGCACCCTCGCATTGTCGGCGGCGCCGTCACCGGGCAGCGAACCACGGCGGCGCTTCATGACGTGTGCGGTCTGCCAGGTGCGCATGACGACCTCGCCGATGCGGCCCATGGCCTGTGAGTCGCTGCCGATCATCGAGATCGCGCCGAGATCGTGGAGCAGATCCTCGGCGGCGATGGTGGAGGGCCGGATCCGACTCTCCGCGAACGCGAGGTCCTCCGGGATGGACGCGCTGAGGTGGTGACACACCATGAGCATGTCCAGGTGCTCGTCCAAGGTGTTGACCGTGTGCGGGCGGGTCGGGTTGGTCGAGCTCGGCAGCACATTGAGATGCGAGGCGACGGTGATGATGTCGGGCGCGTGCCCGCCACCGGCACCCTCGGTGTGATACGCGTGGATGCCGCGGCCGGCGATGGCGGCGATGGTGTCCTCGACGAATCCGGCCTCGTTCAAGGTGTCCGAATGCAGCGCCACCTGCACACCCGCCGCATCGGCGACGGTGAGGCAGGCATCGATCGCGGCCGGAGTGGACCCCCAGTCCTCGTGCAGTTTGAAACCCGCTGCGCCGCCGCGCAATTGCTCCCACATGGATTCGGCGCTGACCGTATTGCCCTTGCCGAGCAGCACGATATTCATCGGCCAGCCGTCGGTGGCCGCCAACATCCGCGCCAGATGCCACGATCCGGGCGTGACCGTGGTCGCCTTACTGCCCTCGGCGGGACCGGTGCCGCCGCCGATCAGGGTGGTGATGCCGCCGCCGAGCGCCTCATCCATCAGCTGCGGACAGATGAAGTGCACATGACAGTCGATCGCGCCCGCGGTGAGGATGCGGCCATTGCCCGCGATGATCTCGGTATTCGGACCGACCACCAGATCCGGATGCACCCCGTTCATGGTGTCCGGATTACCCGCCTTGCCGATCGCGCAGATGCGGCCGTCGCGAATGCCGACGTCGGCCTTGATGATTCCCCAATGGTCGATGATGACCGCGCCGGTGATCACGGTGTCCGGGGTGCCCTCGGCCCGGGTCGCGCGGGCTTGTCCCATGGATTCGCGCAATACCTTGCCGCCGCCGAATACGGCCTCATCGCCCGCGAGACCAGGCCCACCGCTGCGATCTTCGGTGATCTCGATGAGCAGATCGGTGTCCGCCAGGCGAATTCGGTCGCCGGTGGTCGGTCCGAAGAGCTCGGCATACCGTGCGCGGCTCAGCTCACTCATCGCGTCCTACCTCCCGGGCGCACGGAATCATGCGCCCCACACCGAGTCGTCTGCGCAAGCCCGCGCGGCATACGCATCGTGCAGGCGGTCTCGCGCTAGTCATCGAGACGTCCAGGAGGCGTCAGGCTGATGCCATGGACCGCACGGGCGCCGCCGAGCGGGACCAGCGAAACTCGTTGTCCGAGACCGGGCTCGAAGCGCACCGCGGTTCCGGCGGGGATATCGAGCCGACGCCCGTGCGCGGCCGCCCGATCGAAACGCAACACCGCATTGGACTGCGGGAAATGCACGTGGCTGCCCACCTGGACCGGCCGATCACCGGTGTTCACGACATCCAGTTCGATCCGATCCGCGCCCGCGTTCAGCTCGATAGTGCCCTCTGCACAGAAGTATTCACCCGGGACGAGCGGAGAATCAGCCATCACCGCCCCTAACCGATCGGATGATGGACGGTGACCAGCTTGGTGCCATCCGGAAAAGTGGCCTCGACCTGCACATCGTGAATCATCTCCGGCACGCCCTCCAGCACATCGGCACGCGTGAGAACCGTTCGCCCCGAAGACATCAGCTCCGCGACGGTACGCCCGTCGCGTGCGCCCTCGAGCACATGGTCGGTGATCAGCGCGACCGCCTCGGGGTGATTCAGCTCGAGTCCACGCGCCTGCCTGCGCCGGGCCAGTTCGGCCGCATAACTCAGCAGCAGCCGTTCCTGCTCGTGCGGCGACAGTCGCATCCGGGCTCCTCGGCGGTCGTGGATCAGGGTGACGGTAATTCTGGCACGCCCGTGTCGGGGGCGCCGGTCAATCCCTGGCGGGCAGATTCTGCAGCCGCACCTGGCCGCGAGCGACCGTGCGTCCCTCATCGTCGGTGAGCACGACCTGCCACAGCTGCTGCAACCGGCCGCGGTGCAGCGGCGTCGCCTCACCGAAGACCTTGCCCTCGCGCACCGAGCGCAGGAAGTCGGTGTTGTTGTTCACGCCGACCACGGTGCCCTTATTGCCCTGTGCGGTGTACCAGACCCCGCCGCCGATGCTGGCGAGCGATTCGACGACGGTGCAGTACACGCCGCCGTTGACAATGCCGGCCAACTGCTGCAGCTGCGGTCCCACGGTCAGCTCACCCCGCACCCGGTCCGGCGTGACCTCGGAGAATTCGAGGCCGATCAGATCGGTGAAGGTGTTCTTGCTGAGCTCGGTCAGCAGCTCCGGCGTGACCTCGGCCAGCGACTGGATCTGGGCAACTTCCTGCTGTGTCATGCATTCACCTTGGCACAGCGTGTCTCGGGTCTCGCACGATGCTCCCCGATGGCCGTTTGCACCCCCGATACAGAGCGGCGGGCTCCAAATGCACACAGAGCCCGCCGCGGCAATGGATCGGGGGTTCACGGCAGCCCTCCGGAACGCTCGGCCGATCCCAACGCCATGATTACTATAGGTCAGGCTTACCTAACTAGGCAACTCCGCGCCGTGTCGCACTAGGCTCGCGGCGGTGCATTCGATCAAGATCCTGCGGTCTACCAGACACTTTCTGCCAGAACGCGTCCCGCGCTCGACCGTCGAGGACATCATCGACACGGCCCGGTGGACCGGTTCGGCGCGCAACCGTCAACCATGGCGGTTCATCGCCGTGACCACCGACGCGCTGCGGGTCGAACTGAGCAAGCTCGGCCGCTATGCGGGCCATCTCGCCGAGGCGCCACTGATCCTCGTATTACTCTCCGCGGACAACGGTTTCACCGATACCGAGTTCGATATGGGTCGCATCTGCCAGTCACTGTGCTCGGCGGCTCACGACCACGGCCTCGGCACCTGCGTCACCACATTTCACCCCGCAGACAACGTCACTCGAGTGGTCGCCCTGCTCGATATCCAGCCCGGCTGGCTGCCACACCACGCGATCGCCATCGGCCGCCGAGATCCACACCGACACCGGAGTCCATCGGCCATCCCCACCGGACGACTGCCCGGGTCAACCCTGCTCACCTGGGCATAGCAGCGTCTACCGAACCGGGCACCCCACCGCACGTCGCACCGGCAGACCACGCTCCTCCAGCGCAAGCAGCAATCCCGCACCACGCCGCGCACCGACCAAGGAATCCGTCCGCGCCAGATCCGGCACATAGGTGGCGGCGCCGACAATGGATTCGCCAACGAGGGACCAGAACCGGCGCTCACCGAGGCCCGCGCAGACCGCTAAGGTCCGCTGGATCAATCGCAGCGACGGCTCACACCGATGCGCAAGCCAGACGTACATTGCCTGCTCGCACGGCAAAGTCACCACACCGGGCCCGCCCGCCAGTCGATCGCCGTCGAGTACGCGAATCGTGGTGTCGTCCAACCCAGCCCAGTCGATGCCGCCGTCATTATCGGCGTGGATCCACAGGTTGTCGATACCCGGATCCCACACCCGCCCCTCAGCCACCAGCAGGGCAACCACCCGCCCGATCACCGCGTGGATCAGCGCGGTCGCCACCACTTCGGCGGCGGTATCGGCGCTGATCATCTCCGCGGCGTGGCGCCGGTACATCAACTCGATCCGACCCTCGCGCAATCCGTCGGCGAGCCGCCACCAGCGCCGCCTGCCCTGCTCGGACATGGCGGCCACCGCGTAGACCCGCGGGTGTTCGGGTTGTAGTGAGCGAAGCCGGGCACACGCTTTCCCGAACGCCACCTGGGGCTGGCCGGGCATGCAGGTTGCCACTGACTCGGGCATCGAACCTCCTCGGGTCGGCTCGGCAATAAGGCCGGGTCGCAAAGATAGGTTAGGCTTACCAGACCTAGCAACCGGACACCGCATATCGAGTCAGGAGAAGTTCGTCGCCGTGACGGCATCACGCACCATCGCGCCGGGGGCGCGACGAACGAATCCAGCGCGTCATCGTCGACTCGGGCTCGTCCTGCTGAGCGCGCTACTGCTGCTCGCCGCCGTGGCCAGCATCGCGATCGGCACCCGATCGCTGTCACCCGGCACCGTCTACGACGCCGTGCACAATGCCCTGACCTGCCCGGGCGGACCGTTCCACTGCCCGGCCGGATCGACCACGGAGCAGATCGTGCGCGGACTTCGCCTGCCGCGCACCGCACTTGCGCTGGTCACCGGGCTCGCACTGGGTATCGCCGGTGCGCTGATCCAGGGCTATACCCGCAATCCGCTCGCCGACGCGGGACTGCTCGGCTTGAATGCAGGCGCGGCATTCCTTGCGGCGCTGAGTATTTACCTGTTCGCACTGAACGCGCCGGAACAGTACATCTGGTTCGCCTTCGCGGGAGCGCTGGCCGCGGGGTCGGTGGTATTCGGGGTGTCGGCGATCGGCGGTGGAAAGGCGAGCCCGCTCAGCTTGGTGCTGGCCGGTGCCGCGGTGACCGCATTCCTACAGGCCATGACGAATGCCATTGTGCTGCTGGACAATGCGGCGCTGGACAGCTACCGATTCTGGGTGGTCGGCACCGTGAACGGACGCGATGCCGAGGTGTTCTGGCAGGTGTTGCCGTTCTTGGCGCTCGGCGTGATACTCGCCGTCGTGGCCTCGCCCGGGTTGAATCTGCTCAGCCTCGGTGACGAGGTCGCGCGCGGGCTCGGCGTGAATATCGGGCGCAGCCGGGCGCTCGGACTGGCCGCGATCGTCTTGCTGAGTGGCGCGGCGACGGCGGCAGTCGGCCCGATCGCATTCATCGGGTTGGTCGTGCCGCATATCGCACGGGCTTTCACCGGTCCCGACTACCGCTGGCTGATCCCGTATTCCGGACTGCTCGGCGCGCTGCTGCTGCTCGTCGCCGATGTGGCCGGGCGAATTGTGGCGCGACCCGGCGAGTTACAGGTCGGTGTGATGATCGCGGCCCTCGGTGCGCCGTTCTTCATCCTGCTCGTCCGTCGCAAGAAGTTGGTGAGCCTGTGAGCGACCGAATCATGGACGAGTTCTCCCCGGACCACACCGCCTTCGCGCAGGCACCGACCCCGGCATCGACCGAGATACCGCTGAATCGCATCCGCCCTGCCCTGCGCCTCGGCCCGGTCTCCATGGTGCTGCGCCCCACCATGGCGCTCATAGTTCTCACACTCGCCGCAACCCTGCTCACACTCTTCTGCCTCGATATCGCCTTCGGCGACACCCACATTCCGCTCGGCCGCGTCCTGGATGTGCTGACCGGCGGCGGCACCCGATCCCAGCGTTTCATCGTGCTGGAATCCCGTTTGCCGCGCGCGCTCACCGCGCTGGTCGTCGGTGCGGCACTCGGCATCGCGGGTGCGATTACCCAGTCCATCCTGCACAATCCGCTGGCCGCGCCGGATATCCTCGGCATCACCACCGGCTCCAGCCTGGGTGCTGTTGCCGTCCTCGTCGGAACCGGCGGCACAACAACGGGATTCGCCGCGAGCGGCGGCGCCCCGCTGGCCGCGCTGGCCGGTGGGCTGTGCACCGCGACCGCCATCTACCTACTCGCTTGGGGCCGCGGCGTGACCGGCGACCGCGGTGTCACCCCGATGCGACTGGTACTGATCGGCATCGGGGTGAACGCATTCCTGTTGTCCGGCATCAGCTTTCTGCTCACCCGCGCCAGCCTGCAGGATGCGGCCCGTGCGCAACTCTGGCTCAATGGCTCACTCAATAGCGCCGATCGGACCGAGCCGATCCCGGCCGCGCTCGCACTGGCCGTGGTCGCGCTGGTGGCGGTGGGCTCCGCGAGAACCCTTGCCGCGCTGCGCCTCGGCACCGATACCACCCGGGTGCTCGGGGTTCGGATCCAGACCCAGCAGGCCCTGTTGATCGGCGCGGCCGTGGTGGCCGCATCGGTCGCCACCGCCGCGGTCGGTCCGGTCGGATTTGTGGCGCTCGCCGCACCGCAGATCGCGCGCCGACTGCTGCGAACTCCCGGCGAACCGCTCATCGGCTCGGCGTTCATCGGTGCCATCCTGGTGGTCGGCGCGGATGTTGCCGCGCGCACGCTATTTCCTGTCGACCTGCCGGTCGGTGTCGTGACCGCCGCCTTCGGCGGACCGTTCCTGCTCTACCTGCTCGTGCGTATGAATCGGAAGGCGACCCTGTCATGACCACCGACACGCGGCTCTCCGCACAGGAAGTCACCCTCGGCTACGGCGACCGCGTCATCGTCGACGGACTCAGCATCGATATCGCCCCCGGCGTGGTCACCACCGTCATCGGCCCCAATGGCTGCGGCAAGTCGACCATGTTGCGCGCGCTGGGTCGCCTGCTGCGCCCGCAACAGGGCCGAATCCTGTTGGACGGCAAGGCGATCACGTCGATGAAGACCAAGGATGTCGCGCGCATCGTCGGCATGCTGCCGCAGTCGCCGGTCGCGCCCGAGGGGCTGACCGTCGCGGATCTCGTTGCGCGCGGACGTCATCCGCACCAGTCCTGGATCCGGCAGTGGTCGGCCACCGACGAAGACGAGGTCATCTCCGCGCTCGCCGCGACGGGCATTGCCGATCTGGCCGATCGCACCCTGGACGAGTTGTCCGGCGGGCAGCGCCAGCGCGCCTGGATCTCGATGGCATTGGCCCAGGGCACCGACATCCTGCTGCTCGACGAGCCGACCACCTATCTCGATCTCGCACATTCGGTCGAGGTCCTGGACCTCGTCGACCGCCTGCACGACGAGCACGGCCGCACCGTGGTGATGGTGCTGCACGATCTCAACCTGGCCATCCGCTATAGCGACCGGCTCATCGTCATGCGCGACGGACGCATCGTCGCCCAGGGCGCACCCGCCGACATCATCAATGTCGCGTTGCTGCGCGAGGTCTTCGATCTCGACGCGTCCGTGTTGGAGGATCCGGTGTCCGGTCGACCGATGATCGTGCCCATCGGAACGCGACACGTCCGGGCCGCCTTCGAATCGGACGCGGTGCCGAGCTAGTCCGAGCTAGTCCCAGCGCTGGGGCTGCCGCACAACCTATGACAAATACCACACCAGCAATCAAGCAGTTACGACGACCTGTAGTACGCAATTGTGTCGTTGAGTCCGTAAACTTGTGGAATGGCAGGACTTGGTGAACTCGAGAAAGCGGTCATGGACCAGCTGTGGTCGACTGACGAACCGCAGACCGTACGGCAGGTACACGAGGCTTTGGCCGCCCGCCGTGAGCTCGCGTACACCACGGTGATGACGGTGCTGCAACGACTGGCGAAGAAGAACCTCGTGGTGCAGCGACGCGACGACCGCGCCCACCGCTACGCCCCGGTGCACACCCGCGACGAACTGGTGGCCAGCTTGATGGTCGACGCACTGCAACAGGCCGATGTGGCGGGCAGCCGCGCGGCAGCGCTCGTGCACTTCGTTGAACAGGTCGGTAGGGACGACACGGACGCGTTGCGCGAAGCACTCGCTAAGCTCGAAGCATCCGAAGATACTGCGCCGCCGAAGCAGTAGTCTTGGGATCCTGGCCTCACAATGAGGTGAGTGCCCTGGCCCCACAACGCAGTGAGCTGAGTCGATGAACGCAACCGCGCCGGTCTTTGCCGGTCTCGCTTTGCTTCTCGCGGGGCCCGCCCCAGCGCTGTTGAGCCGCGCGACCTGGCCGTACCGGACACCGCGTGCTGCGCTCGTGTTGTGGCAGGCCATCGCGCTCGCAGCCGTGCTCAGCGCATTCGGTTCGGGGCTGGCCATCGCCGCCCAACTACTCGTACCGGGACCGGACGGTCGCCCGACCACCTCCCCGGCGCGCGAGATCGATGCGCTCGGAATGCCGCTGTGGCTGGCGTACGTTTTCGTCTTCGCCTTGACGCTGCTGGTCGGCGCGCGACTGATGTACGCGATCGTGCGCGTCGGCGTGCACACCCGCAGGCGTCGGGCGCGCCACCGCATGCTCGTCGATCTGCTCGACCAGAGCGGACCACAGCGCCGCGCGGCCGATATCCGGGTGCTCGGCTCGACCGAGCCGATCGCCTACTGCCTGCCCGGCCTGCGCCAGCGGGTGGTATTGAGCGAGGGCACGCTGACCAGCCTGCAGGACGCCGAGGTCACGGCCATCGTCAGCCATGAACGCTCCCATCTGCGGGCCCGCCACGACCTGGTGCTCGAGGCCTTCACCGCGGTGCACGAGGCATTCCCCCGGGTGGTGCGCAGCAAGGCGGCGCTCGGCTCGGTGAAACTGCTGATCGAACTGCTCGCCGACGATTCGGCCGTGAAGGTCACCGGCCCGAAGCCGCTGGCCCGCGCCCTGGTCGCCTGCGCGAAATCCACGGCACCGCAGGGCGCGCTCGCCGCTGGCGGTCCGACCACCTTGATCCGCATCCAGCGACTGGGTGGACGCATCGGCGATATTCGGGTCGCCGCGGCGGCCTATCTGGGGTCGGCGGCCATCCTGGTGGTCCCGACCATGGCCGTCGCGGTACCCTGGCTGGTCGAACTGGATCGACTGCTCCGTAACTGATTCATCCGGTTCCACCTGATACACCCGGTCCTACCGCATCCGGCGATGACCGGGCCCAACCATCTCGGCGGCACCTCGCGTGCCCGGATCCGCCCGCGCCGAGACATGAAAGGCACACAACCCCGTTGACCTCCTCCACCCCTGCCACCACCTTCGCGGATCTGGGCCTACCCGCCGTGCTCGTCCAGGCGTTGCGCCGCGACGGCATCGAGACCCCGTTCCCGATCCAGGCCGCGACGGCGACCGATGCGCTGGCGGGCAAGGACGTGCTCGGGCGCGGACCGACCGGCTCCGGCAAGACCCTGGCCTTCGGGCTGCCGATGCTCGCGCTGCTCACCGGCGCCCAGGCCAAGCCGGGTAAGCCGCGCGGTCTGGTGCTGGTGCCGACCAGGGAACTGGCGGCCCAGATCGAGAAGGCGCTGGACAATGCGGCGTTATCGCTGGGGTTGCGAGTGGCCTCGGTGGTCGGCGGCGCGCCGATCAAGCGGCAGGCCGATCGGCTCGCGCGCGGTGTCGATCTGCTCATCGCCACGCCGGGGCGCCTCGAAGATCTGATCAACCAGCGCTCCGCCGATCTGTCCGAGGTGCGGATCACCGCACTCGACGAGGCCGACCATATGGCCGATATGGGCTTCCTGCCCCAGGTCACCAAGCTGCTCGATCGGACGCCGAAAGACGGTCAGCGACTGCTGTTCTCGGCCACCCTCGACGGTGAGGTCGACAAGCTGGTCAAGCGCTACCTGCGCGCCCCGGTCACGCATTCGACCGCACCGCCGTCGGCCTCGGTCGCCACCATGTCGCACCACCTGCTGTTCCTGCGCAAGGCGGATAAGCGCGAGATCACCGCGCAGATCGCGGCGCGCGACGGGCTGACCATCATGTTCGTGCGTACCAAGCACGGTGCCGACCGGCTCGCGAAGCAGTTGCGCGGGTCCGGAATCACCGCGGGCGCGCTGCACGGCGGTAAGGCGCAGAACAATCGCGTGCGAACCCTCGCCGCATTCGCGGACGGCACCACACCGGTGCTGGTGACCACCGATGTGGCCGCGCGTGGCATCCACATCGACGGGATTTCCCTTGTCGTACATGTGGATCCGCCCGCCGAACCGAAGGCGTATCTGCATCGCGCCGGCCGCACCGCCCGCGCCGGTGAGGACGGCGTCGTCGTCACGCTCGTCACCGAAGAGGAGCGCGCCGACGTCGAGAAGATGACCCGCAAGGCGGGCGTCGATGTCGACGGCGTGCAGGTTCGTCCGGGTGATCGGCGCCTGATCCAGATCACCGGCGCGAAGCAGCCCTCAGGCGTACCGATCGTCGCAGCGAACTCGGCGGTGACGGTGGGTGACGACGGCGAGTTGAAGGTCGGCGCTGGTCGGCGCGGTGGGTCGAACCGCAGGTCGGGCGGTGCTGGTCGCGGTGCGGGGTCGGGTCGCGCCGGTCGTGGCGCAGATTCCGGCGGCGCCGGTCGAAATGCGTCCGGTAATGGTCGCGGTGCGGGATCGGGTGCTGCCGGTCGCAATGCCAGAGCCGGTGGCGCCGGTCGAGGTGCCGGTTCCGGCAGTGCCGACGGTCGGGGCGCTGGTGTGGGTGGTGCGAAGAAGTCTTCGGGTCATTCGCCGAGTTCCACCGCGACGTCGAGTCGGCGTGGTGCCGGAACTTTGGGTCGAGCCGCGGGTGGGTCGACGGCCGCTTCGACCACGGGTCGGGCCGCAGGTGCGGCAACTGCCGCGCCGGGCCGCGGCGCGGGATCGGTGCGGACGGCTCCCGGACGGGCCGTGAACTCGGCATCGGCCGCGGCGGGTCGTTCCGCCGGGTCGGCGAAGGCGGGCACGGCCCGTGCCACCGGATCGGGCTCGGCCGCGCGCGGCGTATCGGCCCATGGTGCCGGGGCGACTTCCGGTCGCGGTGTCGGCGCAGGCGGAGCGGACCGCACCGCCGCGACCAGCGGCGACACGCCCGGGCGTGCACGTCGACGCGCCGGACGGCCGCAGGGAGTGCCGGGGAGCCGCAATCGCGGGGCAAACTGATCGGGTGTCGAATCACGAGGTGGGCGCGGTTGTCTGCGCCTTGATCGCGGCGCTGCTGTTCGCGCTGGCTGCGGTGGCGCAGCAGCATGCCGCCGCAGCGGTCCCGGAAGACCGGTCACTGATGGGTTCGCTGGTGCGCAGTCCGCGCTGGTGGGCCGGAGTCGTCGGGGACGCGGGCGGTTACGCGATGCAGGTCGCGGCGCTGGCCTTGGGCGCGGTCCTGCTCGTGCAACCGATCCTGGTCAGCATGCTGATCTTTGCCCTTCCCCTCTCCGCCCGGCTCAACAAACGCCGGATCACCCCGCGCACCTGGGCGACCGCCATCGCCCTCGCGGTGGCGCTGGCCGTTTTCTTGATCGTCGGCGACCCCACCAAGGGCAATACCAATGCGCCCCTGCGTGATTGGATTCCGCCGCTGACCGCGCTACTGGCAGCGCTCGCGGTCGCGCTCGTCGTTGGTGTCAAGTCCGCCGACCCGACCCGTCGCGCCCTACTTTTCGGCGCCGTCGGCGGTGCCCTTTTCGGCCTCGCCGCCGCACTCACCTCCTACGTAACCGGATTGTTCGACGATGGCCTCAGCCATGTGCTCGGCAGTTGGCAGACCTGGGCGCTGATCGCATCCGGCGTGACCGGCCTCTATCTCCAGCAACGCGCCTACCAAGCGGGCCCGCTGGTCGCCTCCTTCCCGGCCGTCACCATCGCCGAACCCCTGGCCGCCGCCTTCATCGGCATCACCGTCCTCGACGAACGCCTTCGCACCGACAATTTGGGCCTACTTGCCATCGCCGTCGCGGTAATCACCATGTGCGCGACCACAATCCAACTCTCCCGCGTCGAAGCCGAGGTCTGAGCTCGAAACCGAGATCGGGTCGACGCTATGGCGACATCTACCGAAAAGCCCGGCGACCAGTCCCATCCGATCTTGATCCCGGCGACGCGACCACCGACTCGCGCATGGCGCGGACCGAATGCTGGGCGATTGCACGCGATAACGGCGCACCGGTTAGAATCGGTTAAGTGCAGTTTCTCCCTGGTCATCAGCCGCCGTACGACCTGACCTACGACGACCTCTTCCTCGTCCCGAATCGGACGGATGTCGCGTCACGGTTCGACGTGGATCTATCGACCGCAGACGGGTCCGGCACCACCATTCCCATTGTTGTCGCGAATATGACCGCGGTAGCCGGACGCCGGATGGCCGAAACGGTCGCCCGCCGCGGCGGCATCGTCGTCCTGCCCCAGGATCTCCCGATCGCTGCGGCCGCCGACACCATCGCCTTCGTGAAGAGCCGTTCGCTCACCGCCGACACCCCGGTCACCCTGGATCCGGAGCGTTCGGTGTCCGAGGCCGTCGCCCTGATGCACAAGCGCGCCCACGGCGCGGTCGTTGTCGTCGACGGCGGCAAGCCGGTCGGCGTGGTCACCGAGGCCTCCTGCACCGATGTCGACCGCTTCGCCCGGCTGCGCGATGTCGCGATCACCGATTTCGTCAAGGCGCCGGCCAGCACCTCGCCGCGCGATATCTTCGGCCTGCTCGAGGCCGAGCACGCGCAGCTCGCCGTGCTCATCGCCGATGACGGCGGCCTCGCGGGCGTGATGACCCGCACCGGGGCCATTCGCACCGGCATCTACCAGCCCAATGTCGATGCCGACAATAAGCTGCGGGTGGCCGCCGCGGTCGGCATCAACGGTGATGTGGCCGCCAGGGCCAAGGCACTGGTCGACTCGGGTGCGGACCTGCTCGTCATCGACACCGCGCACGGCCACCAGGCCAAGATGCTCGAAACCCTCAGCGCCATTCGCGATCTCGGCCTCGGTGTGCCGCTGGTCGCGGGCAATGTGGTCTCCACGCAGGGCACCCGGGATCTGGCCGCGGCGGGCGCGGACATCATCAAGGTCGGTGTCGGCCCCGGTGCCATGTGCACCACCAGGATGATGACCGGTGTCGGCCGTCCACAGTTCTCCGCGGTGGCCGAATGCGCCACCGCCGCAAAAGAACTCGGCGTACACATCTGGGCCGACGGCGGCGTCCGGCACCCGCGTGATGTTGCGCTGGCCTTGGCCGCTGGCGCGTCCAATGTGATGATCGGCTCCTGGTTCGCTGGCACCTACGAATCCCCCGGCGACCTGCGTGTCGATCGTGACGGCAATGCGTACAAGGAGAGCTTCGGCATGGCCTCCAAGCGTGCCGTCGCCGCCCGCACCGCCACCGACAGCGGTTTCGACCGCGCCCGCAAGGCGCTGTTCGAGGAGGGCATCTCCAGCTCGCGGATGCGCCTGGATCCGGAACGCCCCGGCGTCGAGGACCTGCTCGACCACATCTGCTCCGGCGTCCGCAGCGCCTGCACCTACGCCGGTGCGCGCACCCTGCCCGATTTCCACGACAAAGCGGTGCTCGGCGTGCAGTCGGCAGCCGGATTCGCCGAGGGCCGCCCTCTTCCCAGCGGCTGGTAAACCTGCGACAACTGCACATAGCGAGAGACACACCCAACGCAACCACCGCGGAGCAAGGCGGTGCTAGGCGTGCAGTCGGAAGCCGGATTCGCCGAGGGTCGGCCTCTTCCCAGCGTCTGGCAGACCTACGACAACTGCACATAGCGAGAGACACACCCAACGCAACCACCACGGAGCAAGGCGGTGCTCGGCGTGCCGTCGGCAGCCGGATTCGCCGAGGGCCGGCCTCTTGCCAGTGACTGGTGGACCTGCGACAACTCCAGATAGCGAGAGACACGCCCAAGACGACCATCACGGAGCGAGTCTTACGAGCGACCGTTCGCGGCCCGTCTCGCGTCCGAGTGGTCGAAGCGCATGCAACGAAGTCGCGAGTCTCGACCGCTCGGATTACGGGTAACACAAGTGGTTCCAATCTCGGTTCAAATCTATTAGGTAATGGATTAGATTTACT
>NZ_JBEXLC010000090.1:0-35534 GCF_040609795.1 Nocardia sp. NPDC004604 | reverse complement strand
GCTGACCCGGGAGGCGGGTACCCCCGCGGTGAACAGTTCCCGGCCGATGGTGTGGATGCCGGTGATGACGCGTTCGGTCAGGAACGGGCGCACATCCTCCGGAATCTCGGAGTCGTCGAAGATCAGCCGCGATTCGGTCGCCCCCTCCTCGAAGATCAGGTGGCCGAAAACGAGGGCGAGGTCGATATAGCGCAGCGACACCTCGATCACCTCGCGCACCGTGTGGCTGCTCAGCAGCGCCAGACCCCACGGCCCGTACAGCGAGATGTGGTAGCGACCCCCCGCCTCGACTCCCAAACCGGACTCATCGCCGAATCGCGCCAGCAGATTTCGCACGACGCGCACCTCTTGGCGCGCGGTCACCTCGGCACTGGGATCGGTCACCGCCTCGGGCACCAGTGCCGTGCCCTTCAGGCAGACCTCCGGCGGCATTCCGCGCTCCTGCGCCAATTGCATCAGCACATGCACGCTGGACGTACTACGCAGCAGATCCCAATCGAACACCGAACTGCATCCTCGTCGAAGCTGGTCTTGCTATTGGCGGAACATATCAATCATTCCTTCCGTATCGCAGGAAAATCGGGAATCCGGTATAGCCCACTACGACGCGGAAATCGAGGCGCCCACCACGATCGACCTCATCGAATACCGGGCGCGCAATGCCGCGAAATTCCTCCTCGACGAACACCGGGCGCCACACAGTCCGCCCGGCCGGACCGAGCGTTTGGTCAAAATATCGAGCGGGCGACGCGGAATCCGACATCATCGATCCGATAGGTCGGATGGCTGCGTCGCCGCACCGAGGCCCGACAGCTCCACTTCTCATCGGACCATCCACCCCCGCGCAACACCCGATATGAGCCGTACACCTCGGCGTCATAGATATCCCAGCACCAGTCCCAGACATTGCCGAGCATGTCGTAGAGCCCCCACGCATTGGGCAGTTTGCCGCCCACCTCGTGACTGTGCTCCTCGGAATTGCCTCGGTACCAAGCGATCTCATCGATATCGCCATATCGCGGTCCGGAAGTACCGGCACGGCAGGCATACTCCCATTCGGCCTCGGTCGGGAGCCGATACCCGTTCGCGGCGGCGTCCCATTGGACCTCGTCATCGTGCACGCGGTACGCGGGCGTCAAACCCGCACGCGTGGACAGACCATTGCAGAACCCGATCGCATCGAACCACGAGACGCCCTCGACCGGCCGCCGATCACCGCGACCGCTGCTCGGCCGCGCACCGGTGACCTGTGCATACTGTGACTGCGTCACCGAAAACGCAGCCATCTCGTACCCCGCGACCTCGACCGGCCAACTCCGCTGAGTCCGCCGATCCGACAGTGTCACCTGCCCCGCCGGGAGCGCGACCATCTCGATTTCCGCATGCACAGGTAGGCGATCCTAGTCGCCCAGCGACAAAACCCGCACCGAACTCGTCCACCACCTGAACGGCTGGGCGCGGAATCGCTTTCACTCTTTCGTATGCCACTCCCGGATCGCAGCGACAATCTCGTCAGCGGCGTCTTCCTGGATGAAGTGGCCTGCACCGTCGAGGAGAACCGTCCGATGGTCGGCGAACAACTCCTCCCAATGACGGCGTTCGGGGTCGCGGAAGGCGACATCCTTGGTGCCCCACACGATCAGTGCGGGCCGGTCCCGGACCAGATCGAGGCCGCGCTCGACATCGGCCAGAAACTTTCGGCTGGACAGGATTTCGCGCGGGAACACATGGATGGGCTCGCGCGATTCCGGTGTCGGGAAGGGACCGCGATAGGCGTCCAGCACCGCCTTGTCCAGCTTCTTGCGGCGCACGCCGGCGGGGATGATCCGCTCGACGAAGAAGTTGCGCTGCCGGATGAGCCAACCGCCGACCGGGCCGCCCAGCAGACGCGAGAAGGCCTGCGTCGTCACATCGGATTTCGGCCAGGCCCAGGTGTTTCCGATGACGAAGGACGTAAAGCGATCCGGATGCCGACCGGCCACGGCGAATCCGATCGGGCCGCCCCAGTCCTGCACCATGAGTGTCGCCTCGCGTAGGTCGAGCCGGGTGACCAGTTCCGCGACGACCTGCGCATGCTCGGCGGGTGTGAAGCGGTAGCCGGGCGCCGCCCGGGACAGCCCGAAGCCGGGATAGTCCACCGCGATGCATCGGAACAGGTCACGCAGGCCAGCGATGATGTCGCGGTAGAGGAACGACCAGGTCGGATTCCCATGCAGCAGGAGCAGCGGCGGTCCGCTGCCTTCGTCGAGGTAGTGCACGCGCGAGCCGTCGATCTCGGCGAAATGACTCGGATACGGGTACAGACTTTCCGGTATCCAGTTCGGTCGAGCCGGTGTGTCGCCTTCCTCGGTCACGCTGCCTCCGATCGCACCTTGATCATCAAGCAAGTCTGGACGACGACGAACACTATGAGGGGCACATCAGGAGTAACTATTTGATAGCCGAAGCTCCGACCACGGAGTCGTCGCCGCCACAATGTGCTGACTGTGCCCCGCGCCTGCGGTGCGATCATCGCCCCGATTGGGCCGCTGCCACGCGGCTGTCGAGCTGCGCCAGCGACAGCAGATGGCGCGGCGGGGTGTCGAGGACCGTGCTCGAGTGGACGCGCAGGCCGTCGTCGACGTGCAGCAGCTCACCCGGTTCCAGCGCCCGCCAGCCCGGATCCTCGTCTGTGCGCTCACTGGCCACCACGACCGCCGGATATTCGATCAGGTGTCCACTGCGCGCTCGGATCCCCGTGCGTCCGGCGTGGTCCAGATGCCGACCGCCGTGTGGTCCGCCCGCCGCGCGTTCCAGGACGAAAAGGTCATGTGTGTCGGGATACCTGAGTGCCCACAGGCTGGTCGCCGTGGTCAGCACCAAGTTGAGCGCGTAGACCGGCAGCCGGTCCGCGATCCACTGGACCGCATCGGTAATACCCGCCGTGATGTTGCCGCCGTGTCGATCCGTGCGCTGGGTGATGAGGGCGAAGAACCGTTCGGAGTCCGTATCGCCGTGCACCAGACCGAGGTACGCACCGAGTTCGGCATCCAGTTCGTCCAGGCCTTGCAGCACACCGTTGTGCGCGAACAGGCGGCCGTGCTGTTCGAACGGGTGGGTGTTGCGAGGTTGCATGCCACCGGTGGTGGCATAGCGAATGTGTGCGACGAACGTCGTCGATTCTCGTTCCCGCGCCTCCCGGGCGAATTGGACATCCTCGTATGCGGCGATCGGCTGCTTCTCCACCACCGCATCCCCATGGGCGTCGAAGGTGCCCAGACCTACGCCATCGGGCTCACGTCTGCTCTGTATCGACAGACTGTCCGGGGCATCGAGCAACCAGAACGTAGCCCGCACCCGGTGCGGTGCGGCCGACAAACCGAACAAGCGACACATGGCACTCCTGCCCGGGGCGTTGTCCGTAGCTGATGAGTTGCTCGTGATCCTAGTCCGCCATTCCCCACGCTGGCCCATCCGCCGTCGAATCGGCCGGTGTCCGGCCCGCGCGGATACAAGCGGGTCGGAGAGATCGGTTCCCGCATGTCGCCCACTGTCGACGCCGCGAGGGTCGGTATCCAGGACGTGCTTCGCGGAGTCAGTCCAGCAGCCGCCGCAGCAGGGGCAGCGACGCCGCCAACCGCTTGCGCTCGGCGGCGGTGAGTCGGTCGTCGATGATTTCGGCGAGGTGTTCGTGGCCGGCCAGGCGACGTTCGGCGAGAAGTGCGCGGCCGTCCTCGGTGAGGATCAACAGTTTGCGGCGCAGATCTTCGCTGTCGACGGTACGGCTGACCAGGCCGCGGTCGACGAGTGCGGCGACCGTGGCGGCGACCGATTGGTGGCGGAGCTTATCGGCGCGGGCCAAGTCGCTAACTGTCGCTGGCCCCTCACGATCGAGGCGTTTGAGTACCGACACCTGCGACAGCGACAGCTCGCGCCCCGGAGAGGCCGAGCGCATGATCCGAACCAAGGCGCCGACTATCGACTGAAGTTCTTCAGCGATCGTCTCGTAATCGCTTGTCCCACCGCTCACAGTTCACTAAAGTACAGTAAAACTGCGCAGGCTAACTGTATATCTGTCGTTCACATATCGAGCACCGAGGATGACACCGAATGACCGAGGACCTGGTAGCGAGCCGGTTCGCACCGCCGCCGTGCGGTTCGGCGCACGATCGCAAGCTCTGAAATCGACTGTCTACCAAGGAGATCACAATGTCCATTGTCGGCAAGCTACTCGCGAACCGGCGCGCCGGTGACCAGGGCCTGGCCTGGCATCGCCCGAATCTGGTCGGGGCCGACACCTTTCAGATGACCAGTCCGGACTTCGACCACGAATCGTCCCTGGGCACGATCCATGCCGGAAAACGGGTCGGCGGCCAGGACCGTTCTCCGGCGCTGACGTGGTCACCGCCGCCCGCGCAGACAGCTCAGCTGCTGCTGGTCATCGAGGATCCCGATGCACCGACGAAGACGCCGTTCGTGCATGCTGTCGCCCTGCTGGACCCCACAGTCGACGGCATACCGCAGGGCGCACTCGCCGCCGACGATCCCGTGCCGGGTGTGCGGGTGCTGCGTTCGGGGTGGGGCCGTGGCTACCTCGGTCCGACACCGATCAAGGGACACGGCGCGCATCGCTATGTCTTCCAACTCTTCGCCCTGACCGAGCCCATCACCGCAGCGGGCGGAAAACCGGTGGAGTCGGCGAAACCACACGCCATCCTGGATGCCGGACGGTCCCTCGGTCGAGCCCGCATCGACGCCTTCTACGAACGTCCCTGACAGAGCGCGGCACCGGCGAGCGTCGGAGACCGGCTGAGTGCGTAAAAGGCTGGGCGCGTACATGTTCGGGCGACCAACCTATTTCGCCGGGGTGTTCTCCACCTTGCCGCACAGCCATCGGCCGCCGACCTTCTGGAAGGATGACCGGAGGGACATCCACATCGTCGGCAACCTGATTCGCAATCCCGCCGCCTATCGCGCGGCGCGAGTTACCCGTGGCCGCAACGAGTCTCCGGCGCACCGGAGGCGATCCCGATAATGCGGTTATGCCTCGCGCAGGAACAGATAGTCGAACAGCGCCAGAATTCGGGCGATGTCGAACTGTTCGGGATCGTCGAGTACCAGCCGGGCCGCGGTCTGGATGGCGCCCTGCACAACCTGGGTCAGTACCTCGGCATCCACGTCATCGGCATCGGGCTGTTCCGCCAGCCACCGGCCGACCGCCCGCCCGAGCGGCGTGCGCAATTCGTCGCGCGATTTGGCTACCCGCTCCCGGAGCACCGGCGGGACCCCATCGATGGGGAAGTACACCAGCCGCCAGGTATCGGGTATCGAGCGCACCTCGGCGAGGAAGCGTGCGAGCATCGCGGGCAGCTCTTCTGTTGTGGCAGAACGCGAATCGGTTGTCGTGGCATCACCGGCGACGGAACGTTCGACGGCGGCGGCCATTCGGGCGGTCTCGCGTTCGATGAGTTCCTCGAGCAGTTCGTCGCGGCTGCCGAAGGAGTCGTAGACGACCGGTCTGGTCACGCCGCCGCGCTCGGCGACGGCGGCGATGCTCACGCTGGTGAATCCCGCCTCGGCCACAATGCCCAGTGCCGCGTCGAGCAGTTGCTCGCGCCGGTCGGCGGGCTGGAGTCGTTTGGCGTATTTGCGCTTGGCGGGCTGGGGTCCACCTGTTTTGTCGGCTGCCGTCTTCTTTTGGGGCGCTGCTTGTTTCGCGTTCGCCATTGCTACGTCTCCCGGGCCTCGACGGCGGCGACGGCCCGGCGCGCCACCCAGCGCAGTGTTTTCGCCACGGCCTCGTGGCGTTCGACACCGCCGTCGGCGAGCACGATCCTGGCTCCGGTTTCACTTGCGCTGATCACCGCGTGGCTCAATAACTCACTGTCGATATCTTTTTCGCTCAGCGCGCCCATCACCGCGATCATGGCCTGACTACGCTCCCGAATCGCATTGCGGGTGCGATCGACCCGCTCGCGCACCTCCTGGGGCAGACCATCACCGGGCATCAGCACGAACCGCCAGGTTTCCGGCGCGGCGACCACTAGGTCGAGATAGATATCAACGCCGTCGACCGCGATATTCGATGCCATCGCGGCCAGGTCGACACCTTCCGGAATCACCGGGGTCGCGGCGGCCGCCATATCTTGTACCCGTTGGTCCTCACGATCGAGCAGTACCTCGAAGAGTTCGTCCCGATCACCGAATTCGGCATACAGCGCGGGCCGGGTAATGCCCGCCGCCCGGGCGATGGCGTGCATACTCACGCTCGCATAGCCCTCGCGAACAATGAGATCGCGGGCCGCGTCGAGAATGTCGTCACGTCGTGTTGACATGTGCTCCTCCCGACGACGGCTGACGGATACCTGTTTCAGATTGCTTCCGGCTGGGCCAGTGTACGCATTGCCATCGCGCCTGCCGTAGACATCATTACTCCGCCGCGCACCATCGGGGATTCTCCGGCCGCGCCTCAGCCGGGAATCGGCCGAATCCTTCACCGGCACACCGAATGTCAATCGAAATTGACCCTGTTGTTTTCCCTGCTGGGCAATGTTAGCGTTTGCCCCGGCAGCCGATGGTGTCGATCACACCGGGGGCGGTTGGTGACCGCGTTCACAGCCACTCGCGATCACCACGGCGGCGGCTGTCGAACCTGTCAAGACTCTGACGTGTCACGTCAACGGGCAGTGTGGCCTGGCACTTGACGTGGCCTTGTGGGGGAAATATGGGAGGAACGATCGATGGACTCCGACGCGCCGAATGCGGCACCGACGGCAACGCAGATCGCGCGGAAGAATCTCACCGATACCACGCAATCGAGTCTGCGCACCTTCGGCCGGGTGGTCGATCTCGGTCTCGAATCGGCGCGCGGCACTGTCTCCGATATCGTCGCGGGTAAGTTCCAATGGCACGAAATGCTGCGCCAGGCTTGGTATTTGGTGACGGTCACGGCAATTCCCGCGGTGCTGATGGCGGTGCCGTTCGGAGTGGTCGTTTCGGTGCAGGTGGGCAATCTGATCCACCAGCTCGGCGCGGATTCGCTGATCGGCGCGGCGGGCGGGCTCGGCGTTATCCAGCAGGGCGCGCCGATCGCGACGGGCCTGCTGCTCGGCGGCGCCGGCGCGTCGGCGATCGCCGCCGACCTGGGCGCACGCACGGTCCGCGAGGAGATAGACGCGCTGCGCACTATGGGCATCAGCCCGGTTCATCGGCTGGTGATTCCGCGGGTGACCGCGATGATGCTGGTCGCACCGCTGCTCAATGTGCTGATCATCTTCGTCGGCATCGTCGCGGGCTATGCGGTGGCGATCGGTGCGCAGAATGTCACGCCCGGTAGCTACTGGGCCACCTTCGGCTCCTTCACCGTGCTCACCGATGTCTGGATTTCGATGATCAAGGCGGTGCTGTTCGGATTCATTGTGGTGATCGTGGCCTGCCAGCGGGGGCTGGAGGCCAGGGGCGGGCCGCGCGGCGTCGCCGACGGCGTCAATGCGGCGGTCGTGCTATCGGTGGCATCGATCATCGTGGTGAATCTGGTGATCACCCAGGTCGTCGCGATGTTCCTACCGTTGCGGGTGGCCTGATGGTTCGAGCATCGCGTAGCGATTCCATGAGGGGCGGCGGTCGGGCGGCGGGCGGGCCAGCTACTCCCTATGTGCCCAAGGGATTTCGCTGGACCAATCGCCTCCTCGACCGCGCCCGGGTGCTGGCGCCGCTGGAGAACGCGGGTTTCGCAATCGGATTCGTATTCCAGGCACTGACCGCCGTTCCATTGACCCTCAGGCGCTATCGCGGCGAGACCATGCGCACCATTACCGATATGACCTGGGGCCGCGGCTCGGTCATTGTCGGCGGCGGCACGGTTCCTATGTTGATCGTGCTCGGCATTGCCATGGGCGCTGGCGTCGGCATCCAAGGCTTCACCACCCTCGACCTGATCGGACTCGGCCCGGTCACCGGCGTGGTGTCCGCCTTCGCCAATACCCGCGAACTCGCCCCCATCGCCGCCGCGGTCGGATTCGCCGCACAGGCGGGCTGCCGGATGACCGCCGAAATCGGCTCCATGCGCATCTCCGAGGAGATCGACGCCATCGAATCCCTTGGCCTGCGGTCGATTCCATTCGTAGTGAGCACTCGGGTCATCGCCGGTGCGATCGCGATCGTGCCGACCTTCCTCATTGCGCTGATCCTGAGCTACCTCGCCTGCGATACGGTGGTCGTGCTGCTGCACGGCCAGGCAGGCGGGGTATACGAGCACTACTTCTTCCAGTTCACCAGCGGCTACGACGTGCTCGCCGCGGTGATCAAGATCCTGGTGTTCGGCGTCGCGGTCATCCTGATCCATTGCTATTACGGGTTCTTCGCCTCCGGCGGACCCGAGGGCGTCGGCATCGCATCGGGTCGTGCGGTGCGCGCCAGCTTCGTCGCGATCATCGCGCTGGATATGGTGTCGACCCTGCTGCTGTGGGGCGTCAACTCCTCGATCGAATTCCCGGGGTAAGCGAGATATGCCCAATTACGGATTGCCCGGCGTCAGCATGGGCAGGCGCGGTTCGCGCGCCCGGGGTGCGGCAGCATTGGTCGTCGCCGTCGCAGTCACCTTGGCGTGGACCGGATTTCAGCACCGCCCGGACGGTGAGCGCATGCGGGTGCAATTGCGTACCGAACAGATCGGCGAGGGCATTATCGAGGGCACCTCGGTGCGTCTGGACGGCGTCGATATCGGCACGATCACCGATATCGCCGGCATCGGCGGGGGCCGCCAGCTCATCACCCTCGACCTGGACAAGGCCCAGGCCTCCGGGCTCACCGAGGATCTCGGCGTCGACTACGTACCGGAGAACCTCTTCGGCATCAGCGCCGTCACCCTAAAACGCGTCGATGGCGGCGCACCGCTGCGCTCCGGGTCGGTGGTCGATCTCGCGGGCGCGAACGCCAACCGGGTCGCCGACGCCACCATGGGACGGCTGCTGCGTGCCCTCACCGAGACATCGACCGAGGTGTTCACACCCCAATTCGCCCAGGTGCTACGTACTTTCAGCGGTGATCTGCAGGCGTTCACCCCGATGCTGGAGGCCGTCATCATGCTGAGCCGGACGGTCGCCGAAACCCAGCGCTACCCGTCGTCGTTCCTGATCGACCAGTACGCCTCGTTCTACGGCGGATTGGGCACGTTCACCTCCGCGACCTTCGAACTGCTCGCAACGGTGCTCGATATCGAGGTTCTGCAGCACGACCGATCCAAGTACGACGCGTCCGTCACCATGGTCACCGACCAGGCCTTTCCGGCCATCGGCAGCATCGGCGACATTGCCCGCCAACACTTCTCCGGCTACATCGAGACGTTCGCGCCCCTGGTCGCCGCCATCGCCGCGACCGTCCCGAACCCGGGACAGTCCCATGCCGAGCTGACCGAATTGATCCAGCGGCTCGATCGGATCTTCGCCGACACCCCGAACGGACCGACGATCAATGCCGCCATCACCCTGCGCGGCGTTCCCGGCATCGCGGTGCCGCTGCTCGGGCAGCAGGGATTCGCCATGTTGGGAGGCGCGTGATGAAACCGACCTCGACCCTCGCGATGGCCTGGAAGCTCGGACTGTTCGCGGCAGCAATGATCGCACTGCTCGCGGTGATCGCGGCGGCCATTGTCCGGCCGGTCGGCGGCGATACCACCACCTACCGTGCCGAATTCGCCGATGCCAACGGTTTGAAGATCGGTGACGACGTGCGCATGTTCGGTGTCGCGGTCGGCAAGGTCGCCGATATCTCCCTCGAAAACGGCCGTGCCGCAGTCGAATTGACCGTGCAGCGAGACCGGCCGGTCTACGACGCCAGCGTGCTGGCCATCCGGTACCAGTCGCTGACCGGTCAGCGCTATATCGATATTCGCCAACCCGAGCATCCGACCTCGAAACAGGCGCAGGGCGTCACCATCGGCGCGGACCGCACCATACCGTCCTTCGATATCACCCAGCTCTTCAACGGACTGCAGCCCGTGTTGCAGGAGTTCTCCCCCGGCGCGCTCAACCAGTTCACCGAGAGCATGCTCGCGGTCATCGAGGGCAACGGTTCCGGGGTCGGGCCCGCACTCGATGCGATCGGACGGCTCAGCGCGTATGTGTCGGATCGGCAGGCCGTACTCGCGACGATCGTCGGCAATCTGGAGTCGATTTCCAACCAGATCGGCGGTCGCTCACCGCATTTGGTGACTCTGCTGCGCGGCCTGTCGGATGTGTTCACCGCATTCCAGCAGAAGCTCGACGGCCTGATCGACTTCGCCAATGTCGCCCCGTCCGCGCTGGGCCCGCTCAACAGTCTGCTGGTCACCCTCGGTTTCACCGAAGCCGCGAACCCGAATCTGGAAAACGATCTGCGCCTGCTGTTTCCGGATCCGGCGACGGCCTTGGACCTGCTCGGCAAACTCCCCGGCCTGCTGCAATCGCTGTCCACCCTGGTGCCGTCGGGCCGCGCGGGGGTTCAGATCGACCTCACCTGCTCGAAGGGCCGAGCCCAGGTGCCGTCCATGGTGTCGGTACTGATTGCCGGGCAAAGGATTTCGATATGCAACAACTGAAGCACGGACACGACCGGCACGAGGCCAGCAAACAGCGCCGCGAACTGCGCCTCGGCCTGCTCGGGGCGCTGCTGCTCATTCTCGCGCTCGGCGCGACCGCGGTGATCTATGTGCTGCCGATCGGCAAGGCCACCTACACTGCCTATCTGCCCGAGGCACAGTCGATTCGCGTCGGCAATCAGGTACGGGTCGCCGGGATCACCGTTGGCGCGGTGACTTCGCTGGAGCTGCAGCCGGATCGGGTGAAGATGAGCTTCACGGTGGACCGCGATGTCTTCGTCGGCGATGCCACCACCCTGGAAATCCGAATGCTCACCATTGTCGGCGGCCACTATGTGGCCATGACTCCGGCCGGGCAGAAACCATTGGGCAGGAATGCGATTGCGCCCGATCGGGTGAAGTTGCCCTACAGTCTGGTGCGCACCCTGCAGGATGCCGCCAAACCGGTCGCCGAGGTCGACGCCGCGACGCTGCGCGAGAATCTAGCCGCTTTGCAGACCTCATTGGAGCAGAGCCCGGATGGCCTGCGCCGCATGGGAAACGCCATGCAAACCTTGGTGACCATCCTCAACCGGCAGAACGCCGAGGTGTCGCGATCGCTGACCGTCACCGACGAATTTCTCACCGCCATCAACGGAAACCGTTCGCTGCTCGGCCAATTCGTCCGCAAGATCGGTCTGCTCGAGGTGCAGGGCCTGAACAAGAAGGCCGAGATCACCGAGGCGCTGACGATCGCCGCCGAACTCCTGTCCAGGATCGCGGCGCTCGAACCATCCTGGCGCGAGCAACTGCAGCCGATGGTCGACAAGCTGATGGAGGCGCTGCCCGCACTGCGCGAACTGGCCGGGAAGCTCGGCGAATCGCTCGACACGCTGCATGGTGTGCAGGAGAGGTTGCAGGCGGCGGTGAATCCGCAGGACGGCATCGTCATCGATCAGTCGGCGGATACGATCACCACCTGCATCCCGGTCCCGGGAAGGGGGTGCTGAGGCCGTGAAACGACTGCTCGGTTCACCGGGATTCGTCACCATTGTCGGCGGGATCGTCATCGCCGTCATGGCGGTGGCGGGCTATCTGGTGGCATTCCGGCCCCTGGAGAAGACGCTCGGCTACTGCGCGATCATGCCCGATGCCGTCGGCCTCTATGTCGGCAACCACGTCACCATGCTGGGCATGCCGGTCGGCAGTGTCACCTCGGTCGAGCCCCAGGGTGATGGTGTGCGCGTCGATTTCGAGGTGAACGCCGACCATCCGTTGCAAGGGCAGGTCAGCGCGACCACCGTCGCCGACACCCTCGTCGCCGACCGCGACCTCGCGGTGCTGGGCGAGCCGGGTGGCCCCATATGGAACCGCGACGCCTGCATCACCCAGACCTTCACCCCAAAGAGCATCACCGAATCGCTATCGGCCTTCTCGCGCCTGGCCGGTGAACTCAACGCCCACGGCGCACCGGGCGAACAGACGCGCATTCGCGATAGTGTCGCGGCCTTCCAAAGGGCCACCGCCGGAACCGGACCCGCGATCAATGCCCTGATCAAGGACCTCGGTACCGCGCTACGCGCCCCCGATGCCGCCATCGGGCATATCGGCGCGCTGATCGACGCGATCGGTCAGATCTCGACCAGCATCTCGACCAACTGGGACGACATCAAGACCGCGCTGGTCAATGCCGGAGCGGGCATCGCCTTCGTCAACGAGATCTGGCAGAAGGTGGTGCAATTGGTCGATTCGCTGCTCGTCGACCTGCCGATGCTCAATGACATCTCGCGCAGGTACGGCCGCGAAATACTGCGCGGACTCGACGACCTCGCACCGTATCTGCACCTGCTGAGCGCCAATGTCGGCACGCTGCACCAGATCATCGATATGATTCCAGCGCTCGTCGGCGCCTTCCAACAGGCCATCGACCCGCAGAGCGGACAGCTGAAACTCACCTACGCACCGCCGAAAGTTGCATTGCCCCAACAGAATGCCGATCAGATCTGTGCCGCCGTGAATGCGGTGACGCCCGGTCGATGCCGCAGTGCGGTGGACGGACTCACCGCTGTCGACCTGGCCACACTCGTTTTCGGAGCGGTAGGTGCCCGATGAGAAATACCACCCTCGTGCGACGGACGCGAACCGGGCTCGCGGCCGCACTGACAGCCGTAATACTGCTCGGCGGTTGCGCTTTCGATCCCTCCTCGGTGCCGGTGCCAGGGGCATCCGTGGCCGGTCCGACCTATCAGGTGCGGATCGAATTCGCGAATGCGCTGAACCTGCCCGAACAGGCCAAGGTGGTGGCAAACGGCGCACAGATCGGCAGGCTGCACAGCCTCACGGTGGTCGACCCGTCGGCACAGCAGGCGGGTCGCATCGACGCCGTCGTCGATATCTCCACCTCGGTGAAATTGCCGACCACCACCACCGCGCAGCTGCGCCAGAACACCGTCCTCGGCGATATCTACATCGGACTTACCACTCCCCCGGCGGATTTCGCCAGCACCATCGCATCGGGCGGCACCATCCCCCTGCAGCAGACCCGGGCCGCACTGCAGATCGAGGATCTGATGGCGGGCATGTCCACCTTTATCGGCGGCGGCGCGCTGCACAGCATGCAGGAGATCATCAACCGGACCAATGCGGTGCTGCCCGCGCAGTCGACCGAAACGGCGCGGATCTTCCAGACACTGGGCCATGACGCCCAGGATGTCGCCGACAATCTGGACTCGGTCGGGCGCCTGCTCGACGCGATCCAACAGGACCTCGGCGCGGTGCTGGACAATAGGGCAGAGCTGGATGCCCTGCTCTCCGAACGTGGTGCGCGCGATATTCCGGCATTCGCGAATTCGCTGGTATTCACTCTCGGTATCGTCGGCGCGCTCGGCGTCATCGGGCACGCGACCGCCTGGCTCGGCCCCCTGCTGCAGGCCGGTGACGCCGCAGCCAAGGCCTTCGTACCCATGCTGTTGGCGGCCGACCCACTCGACCTGTCCGCACCGTCCAATCTGAATCGTCTGGTGGCGCTGTTGCGCGACAAGGTCATACCGTTCGTGGAGCGAGGACCGAAAGTGAATCTGACCCGCATCGGCATCGAGGGCGCACCCGTTTCCACCGACGACCAGGTCGAGCGCATTATCGCGAGCCTGCGGATGATCGGCGCGGTGCGATGAAACCCGGTCGTATCAAACCCGGTTCGGTCATCTCCCTGGCCGCCATCGCCGCGATCCTGATCATTGGCAGCAGCTATCTGAGTTTCGGCGTGGTCAAGGTCGGCTGGCTGAAGAACTACACCGACGCGACCATGGTGCTCACCGACTCCGGTGGCCTACTACCCCGGTCGAAGGTGCTGCTGTCCGGCATCGAGGTCGGGCGGGTGACCTCGGTATCGCACACCGGAAGTAGGGTCGCCGTGCGGTTCCGTATCGATGACAAATACCGCATTCCGACTTCGAGCGTCGCGCGGATCGAGAGTCTGTCCGGACTGGGCGAGGCATATCTGGACTTCCGTCCACGCGGCGGTGCCGCGGGCCCCTATCTGCACGACGGGCAGACGGTGGACACCGACAAGATCGTCATGCCGATCTCCATCCCCGAGGTGGCCCAGACCGCGACGCGCATCTTGAACCAGCTCGATCCGCAGGCGATGGGCGCCATTGTCGAAACCTTCGGCCAGGGGCTGGCCGGAACCGAGTCGGTCATTCCGCAGCTGTCCCGGTCCACGGATCTGCTCGCGGCGACGCTGCTGGCCCGCTCGGATGTCATCCGCGACATGCTGATCGCATTCCAGGCCAAAGCCTCCGATATGTCGTGGTCCGGACCGGCCCTGCACGATGCGGCCGATCCATGGGCCGCATTCGGGCCCCGGGTGAGCGAGGTGGCCGCATCGATCGCCAGGGTGATCCGCAAGGGCGATGTGCCCGCCGACTATCTCACCGATTCCGCCGAAACCGTCGGCCTCGTCCCGTTCCTGCGCCGACTGGCCACCGAGATCGACCAGATCGGACCGGATCTGGCAGCCATGATCCCGCTCCTGCAGCCCTTGGCGGCGCTCACCACAAATGCCGTGCGCCCCTTGGATATCGGCGGCCTCATTACCCAGGCACTCGGCGCGACCAGCCCCGACGGCACGCTGAATTTCCAGATCACCGTCAAATAGCCATCTTCCGGAGCAGCAATGACAGTCGATACGACCGAGACCGAAGCGCCCAGCGATGCGGTTGCGGCACAACACCGTTCGATCTCGATACCGATCGCCACCGTCGCCTGGGGCGTGGCATTGGCCGCGATGACCATCCTCGCCGCCACGCTCGCTGGATTCCTGATCGCCGCCCGCGGCGACCTCGCCGACCGGGATACCGTCGCCGCCGACCGTGCGCACGCCGAGCAGGTCGCCACGGATTACGCCGTCGGTGCCTCGACGGTCAACTACGCCGAATTCGCCTCGTGGGTGGGCAGACTCAAACGGAACACCGCGCCGACCCTGGCGAACAAATTCGACGCCACCGCACCGAAACTCGAGGAATTGCTCACCCCGCTGAAGTGGACCTCCACCGCGAACCCGATCACGGCCGAGGTCGTCTCCGATAGCGCTGGCGTCTACCAGGTCGACGTATTCGTCAATGTCAGCTCCACTAATGCCCAGAATCCCGACGGCGCGCAGACCACCGTCACCTATACCGTCACTGTCGACCGCAACTCGGACTGGAAGATCACCGATGTCGGCGGCGGCCTGCCCATGAAGTAGTCCGATCAGGCCTGCGGGGGAGGCCGCGCGAATACAGGCGATGAGTTCGGCACCACGGCTGCCAAATCTGTCTCAGACAATATAGGCTAAGGCTATATCTTCGAAGGGACAGCGATGTCTGCAATGACCGAAGGCTCGGCGCGCGCACTCAACGGATTGGTCACCCACGGTTGGAACCGGGCCGCGCAGCTCTACAACTTCCCGGTGCTGCAACGCCTGGCCTATCGTCCGCCGCAGAACGAGATCATCGCGCAGTTGCGGATGAGCAGGGCGCATCGGATCGCCGATGTCGGTTGCGGCACCGGCATTCTCGCCGCGCGCATCGCACGGGAACTGCGGCCGCAGGTGGTGTACGGCTGCGATGCTTCGGTGGGGATGTTGAAACAGGCGAGGTCGCGTTCGGACCAAGTGCAGTGGCGCAATCGTCGGGCCGAGGATCTCGGATTGCCCGACGGTGCGGTGGAGGCGGTGGTGTCCACGCACGCGTTCCATTTCTTCGACCATGCGGCGGCGCTCGCGGAGTTCCATCGGATCCTGGTTCCCGGCGGGCTGCTCGCGATCGTGCTCAATAGTCCGCGCAGTCGGTGGGCCATGGCATTGCAACCGCCCGCGGTACAGGGACTGGCGTACTTTCCGCCGCCGGATGAGCTGCGCGCACTGGTCGAAGCGGCCGGATTCACCATCACCGAGCAGCGTCCGGTGCGTCGGCCGCTGCCGAATTCCATGGTGCCGGATGTGCTCACGGTCGCCCGGCGCTGAGACAGCGAGAACGCCTGGAGTCGGACGCGGGTAACCCATCCGTGGCATGCTCGATTCATAGGCGATCTCGAATCGAAGGTGGGTGCGATGCCCGGACCAGCGCCATGACCGCCACCGTGTGGTACGCGTCCTACGGCTCGAATATGCATATGAGCCGCTTTCGCTGCTACCTCGCCGGAGGCACGCCCGACGGTGGAGCGGTGACACTGCCCGGCTGCCGCGACCGGGCCGAGCCGCTACGGTCGGTGCCCGTCACGCTGCCCGGTCTGCAATATTTCGCCACCGAATCCCTGACCTGGTCCGGCGGCCGAGCCTTCTACGATCCGGATGCCCCCGGCGAAACCGCCACCCGCGCCCACCTCCTCACCATCGGGCAGTTCTCCGATATTGCCGCCCAGGAGATGTACCGAGCGCCCGGCATCGACCTGGATCTCACCGAAGCGATCACCAACGGCCGCCTCACCTTTGGCCCCGGCCGTTACGAAACTCTCGTCTGCACCGGCACTTTCGAAGGCCACCCGATCCTCACCATCACCGCGCCCTGGCACTACACCGACCTCCCCGGCAACCCACCCTCGGCCACCTATATCCGCCATCTCGCGGCGGGCCTCACCGAATCCCACGGCTGGGCCGCCGAGAACGTCGCCACCTACCTGGCCACCCGCCCCGGTGCGGAACTCGGCTGGACACCCGGGACCATCGCCACCCTGCTCAGCGGTCAGGCCACGCGGATGGATGCCGAGACGATCGCGCCGTCGCGAACGACGTAGTAGCCCGCGAAGGTCCGGTAGGTGCCGTCGGATTGCCGGGCGGACAGGTGGATGTGGACGGTATCGCCGTCTTCGGAGGTGACGGTGACCGCCTCGTGGTCGGCGGTGGCCAGGCCGTCGACGAAATCGTCGTAACTGGAGTCGAGATTGCGGCCGCCGAGGGCCCAGGCCTGCGGGCAGTCGCGGCGGTTGCTCGCGTCGAAATAGGCGTAAACGACTGCGGCGGAGACGGATACCGCCGCCGCGACCGTGGTCCGCGGTGTCCTGGCCTGCATGGGGGCGCTCGCGTAATCGGCGTATTTCCAAGGCCGGGACGGCGTTATCGGCGCGGGGCGGACAGCAGCACGGTGGCGGACTCACCGGCGACCGGACCGGCGATCATTATCATTGCGCCGGCCCGATCACCGCTGCGAAGTCTCGAACCCAGGCGGTGCGGGTTCTGGCTGAATCAGACCTCTTCCGTGTGGCGTTCGATGACCACCAGCGGGATTTCGCGGCGGGATTTCGCCTGGTAGGTGTCGTAGAGCGGAAAGATCGCGGTCATGAGGTGCCACAGCGGTGGTTTCTCTTCAGCGGTCGCGGGTCGCGCACGCCCGGTGAATTTCTCCGCTCCGACTTGGATTGTGACGTCGGGGTCCGCGATCAGGTTGAGGTACCACGCGGGGTGGGTGGGAGATCCGGCGTTCGAGGCCACCAGGACGTAGCGGTCGTCGTCCTGTCCGTAGATCAACGCGGTGCGCCGGAGCTTTCCTGATTTCCTTCCGCGTGTGGTGAGTAGCAGCGAGGGCCAGCCTTGGTAGAGGTGGCCACTATGCCCGTCGGTCTCGACGTAGTCTCGGATGTGGTCCGCCACCCAGTCTGTCGGGCTGTCGTGGACGTCGTCGGGTTCGGGCGCCGAACTCTCGGATAGGCTGTGCAGCAGGTGGTATCGCGTGAAGCCGCTGTCGGTGACCCCAGGGAATTCTTTCACTCGCTGCCAGCCGCTGCCTGATCCGATCATGCCTTGGCCGGACCGTTCGATCGCGTCGCGGTGGGCGTCCGCAGTTGTCCATTCGGCGTAGGGGAGCACTCGGGTGCCATCGGTGCTGACGTGGAAGTGACCGGAGATGCCGCCGGGGTGTGGGTCGGTTTCGCCGGCCATCGCGTCGAAAACCGTATCGATCCAGCGTCGTTGCCGATCGTGATCGGGTCCGTCGAACTCGACGTCGAGGATGACGATGCATCCTGGAACCGGTGGATTCACCCCAACGCTGCTGCGATACAGCCGATATTCGACCGCTTCGATGTCGGCGAATCTGCTCAGGTATTCGCGGCCCGCTTCGCCGTTTCGCCATTGGGTGTAGGTGACGTTCTTCTCGCCGTCGGTGCTCACAAATACGGTGCACGAGATGAGTTCCTTCGGCCAGGAGCCGCGTTCCAGATCGGCGAAGACCTCCGCCGCCGCCGACCTCATGATCAGGACGGTGTCGACGTCGGGATGTGCGATGTCGGGCAATGCATTACGGGCGATCATGGTTCGCTCTCCGGTCATCGTTGGTTGGGGGCGGTTCAAGCGGCGTAGGGGTGCTCGGATCGAGCGACTTCCAGGGCTCGGCCGAACCAGAGGAGTTGATCGATCAACTTCGCGGCGGCGGCGTCACTGGCCGCCGTGGATGTCAGCTCGCCCGATGCGCTTATGGCGTTGTGGAAGCTCACGGTTTCGCGAACAGTCACCGCGTGCAGTTCGGTGAAGACCTGCCGAAGGTGCTCGACTGCGCGAAGTCCACCTGCCATGCCTCCGTAGGAGACGAATCCGATCGGCTTGGCTTGCCACTGGGTGTAATGCCAGTCGATGGCGTTCTTCAGCGGCGCGGGATAGCTGTGGTTGTACTCCGGTGTCACCACGACGAATGCGTCGGCCGCCGCGAGGCGCGGGCTGACAGCCGCCAGTGCCGCGACCTCCTGTGCCCCGAGGTCGGTCGACAGCCGTTCGGGCAGAGGCGATTCCGCGAGGTCGATGACATCGACGGTGATTCCCGCACGCTGCTCGGCGTGTTCGACGAACCAGTTGGCGACTGTCGGGCCGAATCGGCCCGCGCGGGTGCTGCCGACGATCACGGCGAGAGTCAGTGGACTTTCGGATGCGGTCATAGGTAAAGCCTCGAACTTAAACACGAGTTCAAGTCAAGATAGTGTGGGCCGAGTGACACCGCCGCATCCTGAAGTCGCCGAAGTGACGATCGGCGAACTGGCCGAACGCAGCGGTGTTCCGGCCTCGGCGCTGCGCTTCTACGAGCGGCAAGGGCTCATCCACAGTCGTCGCACCACCGGGAATCAGCGTCGCTATACCCGTGCGACGTTGCGGCAGGTTGCCTTCATCCGCGCCTCACACCATCTGGGCATCCCCCTGTCGGTGATCGGCAAGGTCCTGGCACTGCTGCCACCGGGTGAAGTACCGGGCCAGGAGTTCTGGGCCAGGGCGTCCGATTGCTGGACCGAGGACATCAACTCCAGAATCGCGCGGCTGGAGCGGATGCGCGATCGGTTCTCCGAATGCATCGGCTGCGGCTGCCTGTCGTTCCCGCAATGCGCACTCGTCAACCCGAACGACGAACTGGGCAAAGAAGGTTCGGGTCCGCGGCGACTCTTCGACAACTGAGGCGTCGCTCGAACAGGCGATGCTGGCGCTGGACGGCCGAAGAGCCGTACACGGCTGATCGCGCCGGTTGGGGCCCCGAGCCGACGAAGGCTAGTCGGCGGCGCTGCCTGCGATTCGCAGAATTTCGTCGACGATCAGCTCGGGTTCGGTGAACATGATCAGATGACCGGAGCGTTGTGCCTCGACCAGCCGACCGTTGGGGAAGGCGGCGGCGGTGCGGCGATGGGCGGCGGTCAGCGCCATCCGGGTCTTTTTGTCCAGCCGTGACAATTTCGTCCCGGTGATGACGCTGACTTCGAGAGCACCGAGTCCATGTGGCTGCTCGCGCAGCTTTCCCAAACCCGTACTGAATTGGTCCTGTTCGGCGATCATGATGCGTGCGGCCCGCATTGTGAAGTCCTCGGCGCGATGGTCGGCGGCGATATCGGCGGGTTGCTTACCGCCCATCCGGCTGCCGAGCAGCCGGTAGAGGCCGGACCTGGCGAGAACGGGCAGCAGCACCCGGGTCATCGCATACCGCTTCTCCGCTGAGGGCAGGAAATACAGCTCGCAGTTCTCATCGCTCTGATCGACGAGCACGATTCCCCGAATGTCCGCCGGATTCGCCCGCGCGGCGACGCGCACGACGGGGCCACCCCAGCTGTGCCCGACGAGAATGAAGGGGCCATCCCCCAGTTCCCGCAGCACGGCGGCGAGATCGTCGGCCATTCGGTCGAGCGTGCGCGGTTGTGGATCGTTATCGCTGCGCCCGGTTCCGGCCCGGTCGTAGACCACGGCACGCACACGCTCGGCGACCACCGGCTGGACCAGGCCCCAGATCGACCGCGAGAATCCCATACCGGATTCGAATACGACGGTCGGCCCACCCGATCCACGCACCATATAGTGCAGCCGACGGCCATCGGTTGTCGTCACGAATGCGCTTGTCCCGAAGGTGTGTCCCGCTTGGCGCCCCTGTCCGGCGACCCGCTCGATCACTGTGCCCAACCCGTCTTCCGTCGATGTCCGCGGAGCTCGCTGTGCCTGCCGCTCGAGCCGCGATGGCCCGCTTACAGGACTAGACAACTTCGGCCGATTGTGCAAACCGATCCGCTAGCGGGCAGGTCTCGACGGAGAACTCCAGCCGGTGACGGGGCGAGCGCCGCCGACTGGAGTCGAAACCGACTGCGGTCAGGCCAGTTTCAGCGAACGCCCGATGATCTCCTTCATGATCTCGGTGGTGCCGCCGTAGATGGTCTGGACGCGAGCGTCCATATAGGCCTTCGCGATCGGGTATTCCTTCATATAGCCGTAGCCGCCGTGCAGTTGCAGGCAGCGGTCGATGAGGTCGAGCTGTTCCTCGGTGCTCCACCACTTGGCCATCGCGGCATCCTCGACCGAGAGCTTGCCCGCATTGAGGTCTTCGATGAAGCGGTCGACCAAGACGCGAACCGCGGTGGTCTTCGTTGCCAGTTCGGCGAGCACGAACCGAGTGTTCTGCAGTGCGCCGATGGGCTTGCCGAACGCCTTGCGGTCACGGACGTACTGGATGGTCATCTCCAGGCAGGACTCCATGGCCGCGGCCGCCATGACGGCGATGGACAGGCGCTCCTGCGGCAGGTTGTGCATCAGGTGGATGAAGCCCATGCCCTCGGTGCCGAGCAGGTTCTTACCGGGGACGCGGACGTCGGTGAAGCTCAACTCGGCGGTGTCCTGCGCCTTGAGGCCGAGCTTGTCGAGGTTGCGACCGCGTTCGAAGCCGGGCATACCGCGCTCCACGACGAGCAGGCTGAAGCCCATCGCGCCCTTGGCTGGATCGGTCTGCGCGACGACGATGACGATATCGGAGTTGATGCCGTTGGTGATGAAGGTCTTGGCGCCGTTGAGGATCCAGTCGTCGCCGTCCTTCACCGCGCGGGTCTTGATGCCCTGGAGGTCGGAGCCGGTGCCGGGTTCGGTCATGGCGATGGCGGTAATGATCTCGCCGGAACAGAAGCCCGGCAGCCAGCGCTGCTTCTGCTCGTCATTGGCGAGCTCGAGCAGATATGGGGCGATCACATCGTTGTGGAGAGCGAAGCCGAGACCGGAGTACTGGCCGCGGACGGACTCCTCGGCCACGATCGCGTTATAGCGGAAGTCCTTCACCCCACCGCCGCCGCACTCCTCCGGCATGGCCATCCCGAGGAATCCCTGTTTACCGGCCTCGAGCCAGACCTGCCGGTCGACAATCCCCTGCTCTTCCCACTTCGCATGATTCGGCGCGACATGCTGATCGAGAAACTTGCGGAACGACTCCCGGAACAGCTCATGCTCGGGTTCGAACAGTGTGCGCTCCACACCAACCTCCTAATGACCACCCGGCCGGTCCACACCGACCCATCCTTCCCCATACGGTACCCGCAACAAGAACCCACGTTCACTTCCGACCCAAAAATTATGGCCTCACCTGGCCAAGGCCCCCCATTCCCCCGAACCAACCGAGATTCCCCACAAACCCCCCACCCCCACCAAATCACCCACCCACCGACAATGCGCTGATGCAGGAGCGCTCTCGTTTGCCTGCATCAGCGCATGGTGATCGTTTGTCCAGGGCTCAGGATGGGAGGCCTAGCCCCTGGGCGAGGACTGGCCAAGAGGATTTGAGGGCGTCTTGCCAGTAGCCCCAGGAGTGGGTTCCTGAGGGCTGGAAATCGTAGGTGGCGGGGATGCCGAGTTGATTGAGGCGGTTCTGCAGGTTGTGGGAGCAGTAGTTGGTCGCGGCTTCGAGCGCACCGCCGAGGGTGACCTGGTTGGTGAGGCCACCGACGCCGGGGAGGGCATGCGAGCCGTTGAGCGTATCCCACTGGCCGGGCATACCGTTGCCGTCGGAGATGAACAGGTTCAGGCCGCGCAGCTCGTCGGCGTGCACGTACGGGTCATTCGCGGCCCACATCGGATCACCTTGCGGCCCATACATATTCACGGAATCACCGCCACCCGTTGCGACCACGGAGTTGACCATGTTGTAGCCGACGGGGTCGGAGATCTGCGCGCAACCGCTGTAGGCGGCAACGGATTTGTACAGACCGGGTGCGGCGATCGGCAGTTGCAGCACCGAAGTGCCCGACATCGACAGGCCCGCGATCGCATTAGTGCCGTTCGTGCCGAGGCCGCTGTCGATGAGCGGCGGCAACTCCTGGGTGAGGAAGGTCTTCCACTTGTTGACGCCTAGCTCCGGATCCGGCGCGCGCCAGTCGGTGTAATAGCTCCAGTGGCCGCCGACCGGTGTGATCACATTCACATTCTTGTCATCGAAGAACTGCGCGGCATCGGTCCGCGCCTGCCAGGTCGCCGAATCCTCCCCGCCGCCAGCGCCATTGAGCAGATACAGGGTCGGTCGCGGGGCCGACGTGTCGGCGGGACGCTGCACCTGGATCTCGATGTTCTTGTCCATGGCGGCCGAATACACCTGCAGAGTCAGGTCACGGTTGTCCTCGACCGCAACCTCGGCGACATAGGAACCATCGGACGAGCGCGACGAGGCGAGCAGTGTGCCCGAGGAGATGATCGGATCGGCCGAACCGGCCGCGGATGCGAGAAATCCACCAGAGGCGGCCGGAAAACCCACCAAAACCGCCGCTACCCCCGCCACTGCCGCCATTCGCACTCTCGTACCAGCCATTCAGCCAAAGTAGGGAGAGTTACTGAAAAATAGCTGAGAGCAGCCTCAGAACAGACTGCGCAGTCGGCCGAAAAGGGTGCGACCCGGATCACGGTCGCGCTCGCTGAACAGGAACCGCAGTTCCTCCTCCAGCTCCTTGCGCACCACATCACGCAACTCCACCGCGGCGGCATGCTTATCGACCGCATCCCGCCACGGCGTCGGGTCGATCGGCGCACCGGCGGAGAAGTAGAAGCGCTCGGGGCGTGGAATACCGGTCGGGCCGACACCGCGGATCAGCGGCGGGGTCAGATCGCGGCTCAGGCCGAGCGCTTCGACGGCCCAGCGCAGTGGGCGCATTACCGGATGGTCGCCGTCGACAACGATGTCATAGGCGTCGTCGACGCCGATCATCGCCACCGGCACGATCGGCGCACCCGCTTCGATCGCCATATGGGCGAAGCCGGAGCGACCCTCCCATTTGAGGACGTACTTTTCGTTCTTGCGGCGCACGGCTTCTCGGCCACCGCCGGGAAAGACGATGACGGCCTCGCCGCGGGCCAGCAGCGCGAGGCAGTTGCTGCGATTGCCGCGCACCGACCCGAAGTGGTGCAGCAACTGCCGGATGCCGGGCACATTGATGAGCACATTCTCGGCAAGCCCGCGGATCAGCCGCCCGCGACGGCGCAGCACCTCCGGCAGCAACAGCGGTGCATCGATACCGCCCATCAGATTGTGGTTGCCGACCAGCAGTACCGGGCCCTCGGCCGGAATGTTCTCCAGGCCGTAGAACCGCGGACTCGTCCACGCGCGCAGCGGCGCGAGCAGGGCGTCGAGCACCCGCTTATCGGTGTCGGTGAGCGAAACCGATAGTGGCGCACCGTCACTCAGCACGGGCGTGGCGAGCGACGAATCACCGGAGCGCCGATCACCGGAATCGGCGGCACCGGAGTGGTCATGCGACATGGAACCCTCCTGATGTCGATTCGATGACGATAGCGCAACGAATTCGCCTGTGTCGCACCGGATGTGCCAGGGGTGCGCTACCGACCGGCCGGTCCGTGAACGAACTGGGCCGATACCGGAGCGTCGGCCGCCGCCCAGCCGCCACCCTCAGCGGGGTGGCCGACTGCTCGCCGGTCGCTGGATGACACCACGGCTCAGTGCGAATGCCCGTTGGTCTCGGCCGGACCCGATCCATTGGTTTGCGCCGAACCACCGGCGTGCGCGTACTGCGACAGTGCCGCGGCCAGTGCGTGCGGAACGCGTGCGCGGACCCGGGTGCCGCCCTCCTCGTGCTCGGAGGTGGTGATGCGCCCGTCCGCGTGGATGCGGGCGAGCAGATCGCCGCGGGTGTACGGCAGCAGCACGCTGATCTCCACATCGAGGCCACCGAGCACCTCGGCCAGGCGCTCACGCAGTTCGGCGATACCGGTGCCCCTGTGTGCGGATACATAGGACGCATCGGGCAGCATGGCGCGCAACCGGGTGAGCTCGACCGGGTCGATCGCATCGATCTTGTTGACCACCAACAGTTCCGGCGGCGCTGGCGTACCCGACTGCTTGATCACATCGGTGATCACCTCGCGGACCGCCTTGATCTGTTCGGCGGGCAGCGGATCGGAGCCGTCGACCACATGCAGCAGCAGATCGGCGCCGGTGACCTCCTCCAGGGTGGACCGGAACGCCTCGACCAACTGGGTCGGCAGATGCCGTACGAAACCGACGGTATCGGTGAAGACGACCTCGCGGCCGTCGTCCAACTCGGCGCGGCGAGTGGTCGGATCCAGGGTCGCGAACAGGGCGTCCTGGACCAGCAGGCCCGCGCCGGTCAGCGCGTTCATCAGACTGGATTTGCCCGCGTTGGTGTAACCGACGATCGCCACCGACGGGATGCCGCTGGAAGTGCGGCGGGCCCGCTTGGTGTCGCGTGCGGTCTTCATCTCGCGAATCTCGCGGCGCAGCTTGGCCATTCGTTCGCGGATACGACGGCGGTCGGTCTCGATCTTGGTCTCACCGGGACCACGCAGACCCACACCGCCACCGTTGCCACCCGCACGACCACCGGCCTGCCGGGACATGGACTCACCCCAACCGCGCAGTCGCGGCAGCATGTATTCCATCTGGGCGAGCGAGACCTGCGCCTTGCCTTCGCTGGAGGTGGCGTGCTGGGCGAAGATATCCAGGATCAGCGCGGTCCGGTCGATCACCTTGACCTTGACGACCTTCTCCAGCGCGGTCAGCTGTGCCGGTGTCAGTTCACCGTCGCAGATCACCGTATCGGCGCCGCTTTCGAGCACCACCGCACGCAGTTCGTCGGCCTTGCCGGAACCGATGTAGGTGGCCGGGTCCGGCTTGTCGCGGCGCTGGATCAGGCCCTCCAGAACCTCCGAACCGGCGGTCTCGGCCAGCGCGGCCAGTTCGGCCATGCTCGCCTCGGCCTGGATGGCGGTGCCGGTGGTCCAGACCCCGACCAGCACGACCCGTTCCAGGCGCAGCTGCCGGTACTCGACCTCGGTGATATCGGTGAGCTCCGTGGACAGACCCGCGACTCGGCGTAGCGAGGAGCGCTCGTCGAGCTGCATCTCGCCGACCGTGGGATCGGCGGTCCACCCGGACCGCTTCATCCGCGCGGCGTGCTCGGCTACTACGTCGCCGGTGTCTTCCGTCGTGTCCTCGACGGCCTCGTTGTCATCGTCGGCCGGAGTGAATTCATAAGTCTTTGATTTCGTCATACAACACCCATGCTGCCACGCGAGCTCAGGTACGCGCATTCGGTTATCCCTGAACACGGCCGACACCCGTGGTTCACACCGGTCCAGGCGAGCCGCCGACGCCGACAATTTGTCCGCAGTTCGGACACCAGCGCACCGTGACCCAAGTCCACAGATCGTAATCCCCGCCGACCTCAGCGCACATCAGAGCGACCCGCACGGCACCACCGGATCATCCCCAGGCGGTGTCCCGGTAGTAGTCGCCGAGAATCAGGCGGATAAGGCGTTAACCGCTGTTCAGCTCGTCGAGGGCCGCGGCCGAGTTCTGGCCGGGATCAGATCAGGTCCATCCAGTCTCCGGTGCTGATCATCGCCGCCGACAACGACATAATCCGCCCCGAGCACACCATCGAGATGTATCGACTCCTGGGTGGCGGCGTCGAGGGCACCAAAGGCATGCCCGCCGCACGCTTGGCAGTGCTTCCCGCTACCTCACATCTCACCGTGTTCGACCAGACACCGCTGTTGCTCCCGATCGTCCTCGACTTCCTGGGCGTATCCGAAGCGGGCCGGTGAGCATTCGTCAGAGCCGATCCTCGTACTCCCGGTGGCGCGGCGACAACGCTCGAGCTCGGCCGGTGGCCGCCCGCCACACCTCGCCCGGTGTTCGATCGACGCACCGTCCGGGTGCGGTATGTCGTCGCTCAGCTCCGCGAGTTGGGCGACCGCTGATCTCGGTGGTAACCCACCCGAGTTGCCCACGATGGTTCGCCAGATGCGGTGTGCGCTGATGAGGGGTCGCCGCCAATGGCATTGATCGTCTCCGTTCAGCACTGGTTGTGCTGTCCGAGCACTGCGGAACAGATAGGCCGGCGCGGACCGAGGCCACGCGACCAGCGAGCTAGGCGGTCTCCCACCAGCTTTCGGCAATCCGACCGGTTGCCACCAGCACCGACGGCCCACGCAACCATGCCGCGCCCTCGGCCAGGCGGACGGTGACTTCACCGCCGGGTACCCGAACCCGGACCTCACCGCTATCGGTGGCGATGCGGAAACCGTTGGCGGCCAAGGCGGCCGCCGCGGTGGCGACAGTTCCCGTTCCGCAGGAACGGGTTTCGCCGACACCACGTTCATAGACGCGCATATCGACCGCGCCGTCGACCAGTCCGGTAACGATCTCGACATTCACGCCGTGCGGGAACAGATCCGGGTCGAATCCGGGGGCGACGCCAAGGTCGAGTTTGGCGAGCGCGTCGGCGGACAGGCTCGCATCGACGCAGGCCAGGTGCGGATTGCCGACATCGATGCCGATACCGGGAAACGCCCAGCCGCCGATGGTGGCGGTCGACGGGCCCAATTCGCGCACCATCCCCATACCGACGGTGACCTCGCCGTTGACCGGCCCGCCGCTGTGCACGGTGACCGGACGGGCTCCGGCCCGACTGCCGACCACGTACTCCGCGCGCGATTCGAGTCCCTGTGCCGCCAGGTAGTGCGCGAAAACCCGCACCCCGTTGCCGCACATCTCGGCGATCGAGCCGTCGGCATTGCGGTAGTCCATGAACCAGTCGGAGTCGGCGACACCCTCCGGGATCTCGGCGAGCACACCGGCGTCGCGCAGCGCACCGGCGCGCGCCACCCGCAGCACACCGTCCGCGCCGAGGCCGCGCTGGCGATCGCAGAGCGCGGCCACCCGGTCCGCGGTCAGGTCCAGGCGGACCTGCGGATCGGGCAGCACCACGAAATCGTTCTGGGTGCCATGGCCCTTGGTGAACTCGATATCCGACACGTCGCGCATTCTCCCTGTTTATCGTCCTCGAACCAACGTACGGCGCTGCCGTGAAATTTCGTACAGCGCGACCGCGGCGGCCGATGGCGCGCCCAGCGAGCTGGCGGTGCCACCCATCGGGATGTAGACCATATCGTCACAGGCCTGCTGCCAGGCCGCGCTCATGCCGCTGGTCTCATTGCCGATGACCAGGATGGTCGCCTCGGCGAAGTCGTAGTCGAAGACCGCGTGCGCACCGTTCTCGTCGGTGCCGACGATGCGGGTCGGGATTCCCCGCTGCACCTGCCGGTCGCGGAATTCGAGTACCTGCGCGGTCCCGGCCGCACGGAATACCGGCATGGCGAACAGCGAACCGGTGGACGCGCGCACCGCGTGCGGATCGTATTGGTCGGCGCCGTGGCCGGTGACGATGATGCCGCTGGCGCCGAACGCATCCGCCGAGCGGATGAGCGTACCGAGATTGCCCGGCGAGTTGGGGCGGTCGAAGACGATCACCACCGGCGGTGCCGGGTCACCGGGTTCGCCGGGTTCGAAGGTATCGAGCTCGGGCTGCTTCGATACCGCGACGGCCACCAATTCCGGTATGCCGGTGGACTTCTCGCCGAGTTCGGCCATCAGCTCCGGCACCAGGCCAACCTGCGGCACACCGCTGGTCTCCAGTAGTTCACGCGCCCAGCTCGACAGGTCGGGCGTGCCGAGCCGGTAGAGCATCGTCTCCAGCGGCCAGTCGTTGGCGATCGCCTGGGTGATCGGACGCACGCCCTGCACCAGGAAGCGACCGTCGCGGTGGCGTTTGGTGCGGTTGCTCAGGTACGCCTGCCACACCTGCACCGAGGCATTGCGGGTACTCATACGACGTGTCACTGCGGCGTCCGTTCCTTCTCGAGCAGGGTGAGTGCGGCCACGACCAGATCGGGATCGGCGCCGTCCACCCAGCGCACCCGGGGATCGCGGCGGAACCACGAGCGCTGCCGCCGGACGTAGCGCCGGGTGCCGATCAGGGTGCGTTCCTGTGCGTGGTTCAGGTCGTATTCGTTGTCCAGATACGACAGGACTTGCGCGTAGCCGATCGCCCGGCGCGCCGTGACGCCCTCGCGCAGACCCTGATCGATGAGGCCACGGACCTCCTCGACGAGACCGGCCTCGAACATCCGCGCGGTGCGCAATTCGATGCGCGCGTCGAGTTCGGCCGTCTCCCGGTCGACCCCGATGATCACGGTGCCCCAGCGCGGTCGTCCGATGGCGGGCGCCGAGGCCGCGAACGGGCGGCCGGTGAGTTCGACGACCTCGAGCGCGCGCACCATGCGGCGGCCATCGGTGGGCAGAATGGTCGCCGCGGCGGCCGGATCGGCCTGTCGCAGTGCCTCGTGCACCGCGCCGAGGCCGCGCTCGGCCAGCAGCTGCTCCCAGCGCGCGCGGACCGTGGGGTCGGTGGCCGGAAACTCCCAATCATCGAGCAGCGCTTGGACATACATCATCGACCCGCCCACGATGATCGGAATGCGCCCGCGGGCCATGATCTCGCGCACGTCCACGCTGGCCGCGGCCTGGTAGGCGGCGACGGTCGCGGTTTCGGTCACGTCGAGGACATCGAGTTGATGGTGCGGGATGTCGCGGCGTTCGGCCGGAAGGAGTTTCGCGGTGCCGACATCCATGCCGCGGTAGAGCTGCATCGCATCGATATTCACGATTTCGCCGCCGATCCGCTCGGCGAGATCGAGACCGAGATCGGATTTGCCGGTGGCGGTGGGGCCGACGACGGCGATCGGAGTTATCACGGTGCCGGACAACGGGTTCCCCGGCGCCGAGCCCGTCGAATGCGAATCCGAATCGATCACGAACCACCTCCCGATGCGCTCGGCCGCCAGACGCTCACCTGATACCCGACGCCGAACGGGGCATCGCTGTACAGGGTTTCGACGCAGGGGGCTTTCGGATCCGCGGCGAACAGTCCCGCGAGCACCTGATAGGCCGCGCGCCCGGATAGTGCCAGTTCGGCGCACAGTGCCGGATCCAAGGCGAGCAGTCCCGCGGTATCACCTTCTGCCAGGGCCCGGTCCAGCTCGCGCTGCACGTCGGCGGCGCGCTCGTCGAGATAGCCGGGCGCCTTGACTGTGAGGGTTGCGGCGCCGTCGGCGATCACCAGGACACCGGCCGGTTCGGGCGAGCCGTCCAGGGCGCTGCGCAGGTCCGCGCCGATCCGGGCACACCGATCGGCGGGGGTATCCGCGGCGACCAGCGTCGTCGAGGCCACCGCATCGGGTGCGATCTGTCCACGCAACCACCCGGCGATCAGGGCGGGTAGCGGCAGCTGCGGATCCGCTGCGTCGGGACTGTGCCGGACCCGCGCAAGCGCATCGTCGGAGAGTGCGACCCGGACGTCCGCACCGAAACCGCGGAAGGTGCCGACCGCGTCCTGGCCGACGACATGTGCAGCTTCGCCCACACCGATGACCGTCCAGTGCCGAGTCACCTCGGCCAATGCGCCGACCGCGGTGAGTGCGGCCGCGCGCAGCACGGCCGGCGCGTCATCGGGACCGGCCCCTGCCGCGTGCGCGAGACCGCCGCAGAGCTCGGGCACCAGGATCGGCGGCGACGGGACCAAGGCCGCAATGGAGAACACGCCGTAAACCGTAGTCGTTGGCCGAATGAGCGATCCACACCGCCGCTGTCGCCCTCTAGTAACGCCCGGCTTCGAGTGTCTCTGCCGCAAACTTGGCCGAGATTGATAGTGTTCGAGGTGCTACAACCCAGGTCATCACGGGTTGATTTCCCTGGGAATCATCAGTCGGAGGGTATTGATCGATGGTTTACAGGGCTCGGACCGGGTTCAATGGAGTGAGCTAGGGCGTAACCAGGCAGCCGTGACGCGCGGCAGGGACGAGGAGCAATGAATCAAGCATCGCGCAGCGATTCAGTGAGGGGTGGTGGCCGGGAGACGGGTGGGCGCGACAGCAACGGAACGGCGAAAGCGAACCCGGGCAGCACGCCGCGCCCCTCGGATGCCCCGAAGACCGCCGCGCCTAAACCTTCCGCCACCCCGAAACCGTCCGCGGCCCCCAAACCAGGTGGGTCGACGGCACATCCGAAACCGCATGCGATCAAACCAGCGCCGGGTCCAGCCGCACAACATCCGCATCCGGTCGTTGTCCCGACCGTCAGCGATCCGAGCGCCTGGGGCCGCGTCGACGACGACGGCACCGCCTGGGTGAAGACCGCCGACGGCGAGCGCATCGTCGGGTCGTGGCAGGCCGGTGACGCTGCCGAGGGGCTCGTGCACTTCGGCCGCCGGTTCGATGATCTGGCCACCGAAGTGGCGCTGCTCGAGGCGCGGCTGGCCGCTGGCGCGGATGCCCGCAAGACCAAGGCCGCCGCGGTCACCATCGCCGAATCGCTACCCACCGCGGCCGTTATCGGCGATATCGACGGGCTGGCGCGACGACTGCAGGCCATTGCCGAACACTCCGAAGAGGCGGCGGCACACGCCAAGGAGGAGAAGGAAAAGGCCAGGCATGAGCACACCGAGCGCAAGGAAGCGCTGTGTGCCGAAGCCGAGAAGATCGCCACCGAATCCACCCAGTGGAAGGCCGCGGGCGATCGGCTGCGCGAAATCCTCGACGAGTGGAAGTCGATCCGCGGGGTGGACCGCAAGGTCGACGACGCGCTATGGAAGCGCTACTCCAAGGCACGCGAGGCGTTCAACCGGCGCCGTGGCGCGCACTTCGCCGAACTCGATCGCGAACGCGCGGCCGCGAAGACGCGCAAGGAAGAACTCTGCGTCCGTGCCGAGGAGCTGTCCGGCTCCACCGACTGGGGTGGTACGGCCGGTGTGTTCCGTGATCTGCTGGCCGAGTGGAAGGCCGCGGGGCGGGCGCCGCGCGAGGCCGACGAGGCGCTGTGGCGGCGGTTCAAGAGCGCCCAGGATGTGTTCTTCGCGGCGCGCAATGCCGCGGTCTCCGAACGCGACGCCGAATTCGAGCACAATGCGGCCGCCAAGGAAGAGCTGCTGCGCGCCTACGAGCACATCGATCCGGCCAATGGCCTGGACTCGGCCCGCGCCGCACTGCGCGAACTGCAGGACAAGTGGGATGCGATCGGCAAGGTGCCGCGCGAGCGCATCCAGGAGTTGGAGGGCAAGCTGCGCGTCATCGAAAAGCGGGTCCGCGACGCGGTGGACGCCCAGTGGCGGCGCACCGATCCGGAGGCAATGGCGCGGGCAGCGCAGTTCCGCGAGCGGGTGGCACAGTTCGAGGAGCAGGCCGCAAAGGCAACCGCCGCCGGAAACAAGCGGGATGCCGAGAAGGCGCTGGAGCAGGCCAAGCAGTGGCGCGAATGGGCCGAGGCCGCGGAGGGTGCCGTCAGCAATCGCTGATGGTCAGCGGCGGTGCAATGCGCTGAGCGTGCACTCTGCGCCGAATCCGGCGATCCATGCCGGATGCTGGCGAAAGTGCACGCTCAGCGCGTTTCAGCGGGCGGAGGTTCAGGAATCGCCGATGCGGCGGCGGCGATCGCGTTCCTCGGCGGCGGCCGCCGCGATGCGGCGCTGTTCTTCCGCGGCGAGTTGCAGTGCGGTACGGCTCCAGACGACGCGGATCCAGTGGAATGTCAGGACGATGATCGCGATGGCGCCGAGAATCAGCCCGACGCCGGGGCCCGCACCGTGATAGTTGCCGAGGCCGGGGGTCTGGCGGTGCCAGATGGCGAAGACACCGAAGACGCTGCCGATGGCCGATCCGGCCACGGCGATCCACGCGAGCACCCAGCGGCGGGTCATCAAGGCGAGCAGCGAGAATCCGATGCCGAACAGGACTGCGAACCAGACAAAGATCCGCGACGGCAGACCGATGTGCTCCGCACGGGCGGCATCGGTGCCGAGCAGCACATCGAAACCGCGGGCACCCCCGGCATGCGGCAGCACCAACGACAGCAGCAGCAGGAATACCGCCCCAGCAACCACCAGCGCGCGCACGCCCGGATCGATCTCTCCGGCAATGCGCCGCTCGACGGCGTCGAGTTCGTCCTTGAACTGCTCGAAGTCGTTGCTGCTGTCGACCGAGTTCACTGAGCCCTCGTTTCCTTCGGCTGATTCGTGGTCCGCTGCCTTATCCGCACCCACTGTGCCATCAGTGCTCTCAGCGGCCTCAGCCGACCCACTACGTCCGGTAGTACTTTCCTCATCGTCGCCCGAGCCCGACGTCGGATTGCCCGCGACGCCGCCCTCATACGGGGTCGAGGAACCGCCGTCGGGTACGCGCCCGGACGCCGGATCCGTGTCCTCGACCGCGTGATCAGCTCGGGCACCATCCGAATTCGATGCGGACGAACCAGCCCCCGGTGCACCGTATTCGCGGTCGGGCGCGGCGTCCGCTCCCTCGGCACCGCGCGCCGTGTCGTCGTCACCCGGCCGGATGCTCACGAATCCACCTCGCTACCGCTCGATCGCGTGCAGGCGTTCAGTGAACGTTTCGTCGGCGCGGTCGACACCGCCGCGCTCGCCCTGGCCGCGGTGACAACCGCACCAGTGGCTCGCACGATCATGCGCCGCAACCGGTTGAGCAGCCAGCGGCGGCCGGTTCCGGTGCGGGGGCGCCGATGCGGGGCAGGCCGAGGCCGACACCGATGGGTTCGGTCTTCGGGGTGATGCCGCGCTCGTGGGCGTCACCCGCACGGGTGCGGCGGTGCGACTTGATGGCCGAATCGGCGATCAGGTGGTGCGGGGCCGCGTCGGTGATATCGACGGTGATGATGTCGCCCGGACGGATCCGCTCGGCGGTGCCTTCGGGGCGGAAGTGCACGAGCCTGCCGTCGCGGGCGCGGCCGCTCATCCTGGCGGTCGCGGCATTCTTCTTGCCAGCGCCCTCGGCCACGAGCAGTTCCACCTCGGTGCCGATCAACGCGCGGTTCGCATCGAGGGAGATCTCCTCCTGTAGCGCGATCAGCCGGTCGTAGCGTTCCTGGACCACGGCCTTGGGTAGCTGGTCGGGCATATCCGCGGCCGGTGTGCCGGGACGCTTGGAGTACTGGAAGGTGTAGGCGCTGGTGAACCGCGCCTGCCGAACCACATCCAGGGTCTCCTGGAAGTCCTCCTCGGTTTCGCCCGGGAAGCCGACAATGATGTCGGTGGTGATCGCGGCATGCGGCATCGCGGCCCGCACCTTCTCGATAATGCCCAGATAGCGCGCCTTGCGGTAGGAGCGGCGCATCGCCTTGAGCACCCGATCCGAACCGGACTGCAGCGGCATGTGCAGCTGCGGGCAGACATTGGGGGTCTCGGCCATCGCCTCGATCACGTCATCGGTGAATTCGGCCGGATGCGGCGAGGTGAAACGCACCCGCTCCAACCCGTCGATCCGTCCGGCGGCGCGCAGCAGTTTGGCGAATGCGCCGCGATCGCGGGCCTCATCGGGATCGGCGAAGGAGGCGCCATAGGAATTCACGTTCTGACCGAGCAGCGTGACTTCCAGCACGCCCTGGTCGACCAGCGCCTGCACCTCGGCGAGCACATCACCGGGACGGCGGTCGACCTCCTTGCCGCGCAGTGACGGCACGATGCAGAACGTGCAGGTGTTGTTGCAACCCACCGAGATCGAAACCCAGCCTGCATAGGCGGATTCACGCTTGGCGGGCAGGCTCGACGGGAACGCCTCCAGCGATTCCAGGATCTCCACCTGCGCCTCGGCATTGTGCCGGGCCCGCTCCAGCAGCACCGGCAGCGAACCGATGTTGTGCGTACCGAACACCACATCCACCCACGGCGCCTTGCGCACGACGGTGTCGCGGTCCTTCTGTGCCAGGCAGCCGCCGACGGCGATCTGCATGCCGGGCCGGTCGGCCTTGATGGGCGCGAGGTGGCCGAGAGTGCCGTAGAGCTTGTTGTCGGCGTTCTCGCGCACCGCGCAGGTATTGAAGACGACGAGGTCGGCCGTCGCGCCGGGCGCGGCCTTCACATAACCCGCATCCTCGAGTAGGCCGGATAAGCGTTCGGAATCGTGCACGTTCATCTGGCAACCGAAGGTGCGGACCTCGTAACTGCGGGTGCCGTCCTGGGCCGAAGGTGCGGGAGACAACACTGCCTGTCCGATCGAATCCACCCATCCAGGGTACGGGGGTGGGCAATGTGGGTTTTCAGCGCATCGGCGCAGGCTCCGGGCCCCGACCGAGTCGCATCGGATGGGTTACGGCCCTGTGTCGGACCGGCGTGTCGCGACGGTGTGTCGCGGAAACCGGGGCAAATCGCCGTTTTCCGCTTAAGGTCTTGGACCATGACCGACGAAGCCGCCGTGCCCGACACAATCGGGTTGGCCAAAACCGGGGCAACTAGTTCTGATGAGGGCAGTACCGCCACGGGCGCACCGATGATTTCGATGCGCAATGTGGACAAGCATTTCGGTGAACTGCATGTTCTGCGCGATATCAACCTCGAAGTCCCCAAGGGGCAGGTCGTCATTGTTCTCGGTCCCTCGGGATCCGGGAAGTCGACGCTGTGCCGCACCATCAACCGCCTCGAGCCCATCGACTCCGGCGATATCGCCATTGACGGCGTGCCGCTGCCCGCCGAGGGCCGAGCGCTTGCCGCACTGCGTGCCGACGTCGGGATGGTGTTCCAATCGTTCAACCTCTTCGCTCATAAGACGATCGTGGAGAACGTGATGCTTGCGCCGCTGAAGGTGCGCAGGGTCAAGAAGGACGACGCCCGCAAGCGCGCGATGGAACTGCTCGAGCGCGTCGGCATCGCCAACCAGGCCGATAAGTATCCGGCGCAGCTGTCCGGCGGCCAGCAGCAGCGGGTGGCGATCGCCCGGGCGCTGGCGATGAGCCCGAAGGTGATGCTGTTCGACGAGCCCACCTCGGCATTGGACCCGGAGATGATGTTCGTTAATTGAATTTGATGACTCTTTAGCCGATACTTCCTCATCGGAAGGTGCTGGTTCAGTTGTTGTCGCTTCATTTGCACCAGCAGTTGC